>DJFO01000118.1:15795-16050 GCA_002432555.1 Marinagarivorans sp. UBA5870 | reverse complement strand
TTCAGGACTGCGTTCTCCGGGGTCTGTACCGGACCTGGGTGAAATTCATCGAAATGGGGCTGATAAAAATATGAGTTTGGTCTTCGGCATTGACCCGGATAGCTCCGGCTTTCCTTTGGCTCGATACCACGCCGGCAAGCTGCTGGATTTACAAACAGTAAGCGTCGTCGAGCTGGTGGAGCTATTCAAATACGAAAGCAGTCGGCCGGACCTGCTTGTGATTGAGGATGTTCTGGCCAACAAGGGCATCTATGC
>DJFO01000118.1:0-15768 GCA_002432555.1 Marinagarivorans sp. UBA5870 | reverse complement strand
CATGTGCAAGCAAATGCAGGTTGTGGCGATGGGCATTGCTGCGCACTACGAGGTGCCGGTGATCGCAGTTCGCCCCACCAGGCGCAATTGGGCAGATAGCAAGGAAGTGTTTGAAAAGGCCACCGGCTGGACCGGCAAAAGCAACCGGGACACCAGGGCGGCCGCCTACTTTGGATTTCTCCATAAGGACATTTCCCTTTGACCGCTCAATATCGGAGCCGCAATGCAGACTGAATTCGCCANNCATCTAACAGAGCACTACCGCACTGCGGCCAAGATGCTCGAAAAACTCCATTTGCTTAATGAGGCCGCCATTGCAAACTGAATTCGCCCGATCCGACACAGAAAACCTGCTCATACAATGGGGCATTTGGTCCCGGCACCCGGACGTCCGCGGCTATGCCCACCAGACAAGCTTTCGGGCGATGTACACCATGGGTGGGCGTCCTCCGCCGGCATGCTGGCTCACGGACGATGAGGCGCTGCGCTTGGACCGAACCGTCGCCAGCCTGGGCGCGGACTCGCTCTATCACCGCGTGCTGCTACTGCACTTTGTATTCGGCAAGAACGGTGGAGCGGTTGCTAAGATCCTGGACATGCCCCGCAGCAGCGCCTACAACGCCATTGCTGCGGCCGTAGGAGAAATTCACGCCAGGCTCTATGGCGCCACCGATCCCATACAGGTCGCATAAATCTGCCGACCGTTCGTCGGCTCTGATCAAATAGATTTGCAATGCAAAACAAAGGCGGATAGTATTATAACCATGGAGAGCACAAAGCGATCCCCCGAGCCGGCGGAAACTGGAAGAGGAAAGAAAAATGAATGCATACTACTTGCAGTTGGCAGAACAAATATTCCCAATATTCGGCGTCAGCTCAGTCGAAGAAGCAAAAAGCTTCGTTGACGAAAAAGACCACGGACGAATCGTTGAGACGTCAGAGGATGTCTACATGAACCTTAGCACCGGATCGGTTGATTTTGAGAGCGGTTGGGACAGTCTGGACGAGGTCGTGAAGGTGACTTTTGATGCGGACTCAGAAAGCTGGGTTGCTGCCGATTAGGAATCCCTAAACGATGAAGAATCGAGGCGCCCAAAAAGGCAATCAGAACGCGGTCAAGGACGAAACCGCGGACTCTCAGTTGGTGGTGCGCTGCAAGCGCGCAGACAAGGCTCTTTGGGTAAAGGCGTCCGGCGGAAAGCTTGCCCCCTGGGTCATTGAAACGCTCAACGCCGCCGCAAAACGATAGCTGTATAAAACACCAACTGTACCTATTGACAGCTTGGACGCTTGGACAGTATTCTTATGCAAGCTGCGGTTTTTACGCGGCACAAATCCTTTTAAGCCCGACTGTGCGAGCAGATCGGGCTTTTTTATTGCCCGAGATCAGTATGCCGCTTGAAAACCTACCGCCAAATGCTGATCAGGGCTTCAGTACATCGTCCGCGCTTTTGGCTGTAGCGATTGCAGCGTGGGGCGGCCTTGTCTCATACATGCAACGGTTGCGCACCGGCAAGCAGCGCTTCAGCTTCAGGGAGTTCTTTGCGGACATAACAAGCTCGATGCTGGCCGGGTTTATTGTTTATGGTCTCGCAAAGGCGGTGGAGTTTCCCGAGTGGGGCTCTGTGGCGCTGACGGCTCTTGCCGGCCACTACGGCACCCGCACCATATTTCTGCTCCGCAACATAATCGTTGCCCGCGCCGACAAATTCCGAGACGGCTGATGCACATCTATTCGCAGTCCACCGGCCACTGGTGGGATGATCGCGGCGAGCTTCTGTCCACTGGATACAGCGGATTCGACCACGGCAAAAACGAACCAAAACAGCAGGCGATCCGCAATCTGGGTCCCATACCTCGCGGACTGTGGGTTATCGGCCAGCCGTACGACAGCAATAGCGTAGGCAAATTTGCATTGCCGCTCACCCCGAGCGGTCATAACGCCTTTGGCAGAACCAGTTTTTTGATTCACGGCGACTCGATTAAGGCGCCCGGTACTGCCTCGCATGGCTGCATTATTCTGGCGCTCGGCATCCGCGAGCTTATCCACACCCAAAACGACCGAATTCTTAAAGTCATTTACTAAATCAACCCGTCTTCACCGGAGTTTCACATGAAATATCTGAATTTCATGGTGGCAGCGCTTTGCCTGCTGCTCATGTCCTGCGCGTCACTGCAGAAAGAAGACCCCGCAATTCAACTGCTGATCAACGTCGGCACGATTAAAGCCATTGAAGCTGTGCCCGTCGACGAACGACTGGAGCGCGCCGAGCGGCTCGTTGAGCTGTCCGACAAAGCTCTCGTCATGCTCTCCGATCAGAATGTCGCCCTTGCCGCGGTATACGAAGCGGTGACGGATGAGATCAGGTGGGACCAGTTGACACCGGGCGATCAAATTCTTTACCGGTCGCTTCTTTCTACGCTGGCAATGCGGATTCAGGAGCACATCGACGCAGATGCCCTGGACGAGCAGAGCGTTGCGACAACCCTGATCGCGGTCGGCTGGGTCCGGCAGTCCGCGCTCAATTACATCGCAGTCATCGACGGCTGAGTTATGCCACGGCTGTCGCACGCCGATCTCGCTCGGCTGTGCAGCCGCGCCTATGCGGAAAGGGTAGGGGTATCAAGCGAGCTTGAGTTCCTGATCCACCGACAGGACGAAATTACATACATTGCGATCCGCGGCACCGAAGCCAGCACCGCGCTCGACGGCTTTAACTGGCTTGATGTGATCCGCGATATGCGGGTTTTGCCCCGCCATAACCAGTCAATAGGCTGGGGACACGGTGGGTTCGTGTGCGGCGGCGAGTCTGTCGCGCGGTCGCTGATGGAATATGCCGATCTGACCGGGTCTATAGTGATAACCGGCCACTCCCTCGGGGCCGCGGTTGGGCTTATTGCAAGCGCTATCCTGCACGATGCCGGCGTCCAAGTAATTGAGGCGGTGCTATTCGGCTGCCCACGCACCTGCGCGCTGATTCGACCAAAGATTGTTTTCCCGGTCACAAGCTACCGCCACGGCAGCGACATCGTTACCAATGTGCCGCGCTGGTATCGCCAGCCGGTGCAGCTCACCCCAATAAAGCCGAACAACAAAATCCCGAATTGGGCCGATCACTCGATCGATGCCTACGAATCCGCATTGCGCGCCATGAGCCAAGATATTTAACGACCGATGCCAATTATTATTGACCGCAAGATCCGGATGGCTCCAGGCAGTTCGGGTCCGTATGCAAGTCAGTGCTGGTACAAATACCCGAGCGGCATTTTGTCGCCGGTCGAGCCTGGGTCCGGCTATCCGACGTGGATATCTGCACCGTACAGCGGAACTCTGCTTGATACGGCTCCCGCCGGCTTTCGCAATGTACAGCTTGCCTCGCAGAGCCGGATCATCTACCGCAGCAAAGCCGGATCTGATGGCGTCGGCCGCGGACTTTCGCCGGACACGCCTGTCCTTACTCGGCAAGCGGCTGCAGCGCTTTTCCTCGCGGGGCATCAAAACATCGTTTTGCTCGAGCGCGGTTTCGGTAAGAGCGCTACCTACGATTTGAATCTGAAGACCGACACTCGCGACGGTCTCTCGTCGACGTTCCCTTTTGTCGTCGGTTGGTACGGCACCGGCGATCGCCCGGTAATCGAACTCACAACGTCCAACCTCTGGAACTGTCAGGGCACGAACATTGGCCGCGACAACATTTTGATCACGGGTCTGCACTTTTGGTATTCGCCGCACGATCCAGCAGCGGCAAATCACAACCCGATCGCTGGAACTGGAAAAATCCAGATCTACGAAGGTCACCAAAACATTCACATTGAAGACTGCACGAGCGAGTTCATAGAGTGGGAAGTGCAGCGAGTCGGCGCGGCGCTGTATCCGCGCAACGTCAAGTTCAGTTTTATGAATATCCCTTTCGGGGGCTACAGTCATAAAACGTCGACGTACGACGCTCCGCGGCCATCGACTATGTTTGTGCAAGACGTGCACGAATTTACGACCGAGAATTGCGTTTTCGATTACGGCGGCTGGCATCCGTCAGTGGTCGACGCGGGGGCGAACCAATACTGTCACTCTATTTATCATCAGTACGGAGCCGGCGGCGACACCGCGATCCACCAGAACAATATTTTTAGCAGATCTTCGAGTCACGGTTTGCAAGCTCGCGCTGGCGCGATCGTTCGCAACAACTTCTGTGCGCGCAACGCAGTCGGTTTGTTAATCGGGTCTTCGCTCGGCGGCCAAATGTCCGCAAGTGCAAATGCACACTTTATTGGAAATGTGATTACTGAAGGTTGGCCAATGATCCGTGGAAATAACGCGTGCTCGGACGGCCCAACTGGCAACACGGAAATTTCCCCGCGCTTGCTCTGCACCGGCGCAATCTACGGGCTTGAGCATTATGTATCTAACCCCGCGGTCACGTGGGTGAGCGAGAACAACTCAGTCCACACCATTCGACTGCAGGGCTCAGATTATGCGAGCAAAGGCTTTCCGCTCGGACGCAACGGCATTTTAGTTACAACGCCGAGCGGCGGCTCAGTGACGCAAGTAAACAACCGCATGTGCCGGTGGAACACCGACAGTCAGAACTCAACGCTGTATCAGCAGCCGATGACCCTCGAGAACTACCACGGATATTTGATCGAGGAGGATACAGGCGCGGGCAATTACGACGCGATGATGCAAATCCTCACAAGCCGCCCGATTCGATCCCGCGATTCGCGGTATGAAACGGCCGCGATAAACGAATTCTGCAGAGTCAAATAAAAATGAGTGCGTTAGTTTACGGCAACCCTACGACAGCAAATGCGTGGCAGGTTGCATCCGCTATTGCGTCAACGCCCAATTTTCAGTCGGAGACGCAAGCGTGGTTCATGCTGACGTTTGTGGCTCCGGCGCCGACAGTCACGACCACCGTAATCATGTCAACGCACGCGAGCCCGTCTGGTGCTGGAGCCATACGAATAGGCCCTTCGGCAATTCAGGCGCTTTTCCGCACGAACTCCCGCAACACTTATAATACGCTTGTCACCACAATGGTGGCCGGCACCACTTATGAAATTTGGGTGCTTTTGAACTTGGTCAATGGCACTCTGCGGTACTGGGCGAACAAATCGGAGGTCATCATCGATCCGGTGATCAACGTCACCGGCCACATTCCTTTTACCAGCACAAGCATGCAGCCTTTCTTTGCAGGTCTAACGACCGACGGGAAGGACATAGAGCTAAAAGAAATGGCGGTGGGGAAGGGCGGCTTGCCGACCCCGGCCGAGATTGTCGCGCACGCAACCGGGGATAACCTGTCCACGACCCTTGCGGCCGGCGGCACGGTTGCGGGAACCCACTGTTCCGGCGTCAACGGTGCCTACGCCTCGTCTTTTACAAATTATGTTGCGGCCAACCATTGGAACATTACCGGGGGCGACACAACAAATGCAAATGGAAATCGGCCGATTTTCCANNGGCACCCCGGATCAGCTGACTGAAGAATATTCGGTCGCCACCGCGCGTACTATTTCACTTGGGGCCATTCCGACAGAAGACACCGGAACAATTTACGTGGTGGGTGCTCTGGAATCTGCATGGGGCGGTGATCCGACAGAACCCGAAATCGTAGCTGGCAAGCTCGACGACGGCACCACAAATGCGACGTACATTGACACACTTGCTGCATCAGGGATCGAAGACTTCGAATTTCTTTTCGATGAACTCGACGCAGACACCGCATATAAATTCTATATCGTCCACGAAGTGACGCCGGGCAACTACAGCAATATTCTCGAATACGCAGTCAGCACCAAGCGCCCGGCCGTTGTCCTTGCCGGAACTTCGAACCCAGTGATCCTCGGCGCTAACGGCGCGTCAATAGGGAATGACACCGGCATCGAAATCGAATTCTACGAAATCGGATGGACCGACCCGACTACGCTCACTGCGGCAAGCGGCGTTCTTGCTGATTACGACCTCACAGATTACTGCAACACCGGCAACGGGCCGGAAGACATTGGCGATACCATTTCCTTCAATCTAATTCGAACGAACGACGAGCGGCTGAACGTTGCCGGCGCCACAATTATCGATGGTGATGCGTGAGTCAGTGGAAGTTCGGTAAGCTCGGCGCGCAGTGGCAGTTTAGTAGCACTGCTTTCACCGATACTGGCTTCGTCCTCAACTCGGTTCCCGCGACGCTTCAGCGCGGCAGCTCCTACACTCTTGGCTGCAGCAATTTAGAGGCAGCCCCAACCGTCGAACTTGAGGGACACTCGGTAACAGTAACCGACTGGGATGAGACGTCAATTTCGATCACCGTGCCAGTCGGCATTCTTGCTTCGCATGGCGGAGGCAAAGAGCTTTCTGTCGAGTCTGGCGGGACTACGGAGACGGCGACTGTAGAGCTCGGTCCGGGCGTTGGAATGCTTTATCAAGTGCTCAGCGAGCCCGTCGGTGGTGCGGGTACAGTGTGGGAGGGCATGAACGAGAGCGGCACCCCGGTTTCGCCCGCGACAATTGACGAAGCGATCTTTTCGGCAACTGCGGGCGCATACAATGTGCTCTTTGACGAAGAGGGTTTTCCGATTGTCTTCACTCTCGGCAATGAACTTGCGGGCGAAACAATTCAGCTGCGACTCCTGCGCCCCGGTACTTGGATCACGGATGCCGCGACAATAACCCTGGATTTCTACGTCGAGTCAAACCAAAACCCGGTTTTGCTCAGCGCAATTCCGGACCAAGCTGTCTTCGCTGGGCAAGCTATTTCGTTCGACGTGTCCGGCAATTTCGCAGACCCAGACGGCCATGCGCTGATATTCACGAAAACCGCCGGGGATAGCGGGCTCAGCATTAACCCGTCCACCGGGGCAATCACCGGCAGCATCACCGGCGCTGCGGGAGCCTACAGTGTCACTATCCAGGCCGACGACGATATCGGCACACCGGTCAGCGACACCTTTATTTTCACTGTCACGCTCGATCAGCCGCAGTTCAGCTTCACTGATGTGACCGGCCATGCTCGCTCAACTGACGTGCAGGCGATTGCAGATGTGACGGAAGTTGTGAACGGAGCGCGGCTCGAATTTTCGGGCGGGGGTATATCCATTAATGGCGGGGCCAGCTTCACGAGCACGAGCCCGGTCTATGCAGTGGCCGGCCAGACAAAAGCTAGAGTTGCAACAATTAGCAGCGGAAGTTACAGCACGGCCGTGCAGCAAAGCATGACGATCAACGGGATCCAGCGCACTTTTACGGTTACGACAATCGGCGCCCCGTCAATCACTCTGACCGCCACGCGCAACACGGTCGCCGAAACAGTATCGCTGTCAGCAGAGCTGACAAACCACACCGCCAGCTCAATCGTTTTTCAGGCGGATACAGGCTCAGGCTTCGGCAATATCAATACCGACAGCTCGGCACCTTATGCTTACATCTACGACGCTAGCGCTTTGACCCCTGGCAGCGAAGTCTCATTCCGCGCTGTCGATGGTTCGCTCCAGAGTAATGCCGTAACGATCACAATCTCCGCAGCAGCCACATCAGGCAATGGAGTGGTTCGGTCAATAGCTTCGTCAATGTCCCGGCCAATGGTGCATTGATGGTGCTGATCATAGGCAAGAGCCGTCAGTCGGCTCCGACAGTCATCACAATCCACAAGGTCAAGAGACCGCATGCCGCTAACCGAACAGCAGAAGGCGTTCGCTGATTACCTCCTGACAGATCCAGGACAGAACGCCACTCAGGCGTATTTGAAGGCGTACCCTAAATCAACAGCCAAAGCCGCTGAGAGCAGCGCAAGCGATCTCCTAAGGAATCCTAAGGTGGCCGCTTATTTGGATGAGGAACGGGCAAAGCGCTCAGAGCGCACCAGGATCGACGCAGATTGGCTCCTGAGACGACTTGCGGAAGAGGCTGAGGCGGATGTGGCGGATCTCTACGATGAGCGCACAGGGGCGCTGAAGCCTGTTCGTATGTGGCCGAAGATTTGGCGAACTGGGTTGGTTGCCGGTGTAGAGGTGGACCAGCAATTCGCCTATGTCGATGGCAAGCGGGTTCCTGATGGGGTGGTTACTAAGGTCAAGCTGTCAGATCGTGTGAAGCGACTGCAGATGATCGGCGACCACATCGGCGTGCAGGCATTCAAGCAGAACATCAATCACTCCGGCGCAGTAGTCATTTTCAACAACGACTATGGCAAGCAGGAAGATTAATTATCGGGCCAGCCCGACGGCCGCGAAGTTCCATGCGANNGCCGAAAGGTGGTCAAGGGCTTCCGCGGGCCGGTTGGTTCCGGAAAGTCGGTGGCGTGCGTCAAGGAGATGCACCGGATTGCGATGGACCAGTGGCCGAACAAAGACGGCGTGCGCAAAAGCCGATGGGCGATTGTCCGCAATACGTTTCCTGAGCTGACCACTACCACGCTGAACACCTTTCGGCAGTGGATCCCGGAAGAGCTTTGCGACATCACAATGAGCCCAGTCATTACTGGGATACTGCGGCATCCGCTGCCTGATGGAACAACCGTTGAGGCCGAATTTCTGTTTTTGGCCCTCGACAAGCCAAAGGATGTTCGCAAGCTGCTGTCCCTTGAGGTGACGGGGGTATTCATTAACGAGGCTCGCGAGATTAGTTTCGCTGTTGTGAAGGCTGCTCGAGAGCGCGTAGGCCGTTACCCGTCGCGCGTCGATGGCTATGAATCTGAGGGCGATTACACAGCTCCTGACGAGCCGTGCAAATACAAAGTGGTGCTGATGGACACCAACCCGCCAGATGACTCCCATTGGTGGTATCAGCTCGCCGAGAATGGCTACTTAGACGGCACGGCAGAGGAGCGCAAAGAGGACGAAATAGCGGATACCCGCCGCGTGTTTGAATTTGTCGCAAGTCCGCCTCCGCTGCTTAAGGTCGACGGGAAATACAAGCCAAATCCAGGCGCTGAAAATATCGCGTTTCTGCCTGGCGGCTACCAGTACTATCTGGACATGTTGCCCGGCAACACGGAAGACCATATTAATGTGATGGTGCTGGGCAACTACGGCACGATCAAAGACGGCAAACCGGTTTATCCGGAATATAACGACGGCATTCATTGCCGCGAAATTGAGCCAATCAAATCGCTCCCTATCGCGCTGGGCTGGGACTTCGGTCTTACACCTTCGGTTGTGATAGGCCAGATGACCAGCACTGGTCAGGTGCGCATCCTGGATGAGCTGGTGGGCAAAGATACAAGCGTCCGCGCTTTTGCGCGGGACATTGTGCGGCCATACCTCGTGAAGAAATACCGAGGGTATTCGGTCGCCTTCAGTGTCGGCGACCCGGCAGGCAATAACCGCGGCGAGGGCGAGGGCAGGGCGGCAATCGGCATTCTCAATGATGACTATGTTGATAGCGATGATGGCGACGTGATTCAGCCGCTGAAACTAGGCTTCACCACCGAGCCGGCGCCGACGAATGACATAACCCGCCGCTTGGACGCCGTGAAGTCATTCCTGACCAAGATGGTCGACGCGGGACAGCCGGGCTATATCCTGAACAAATCCTGCCGTTACCTTCGCAAGGGCAAGCAGGGCGCATACAAATACAAGAAGCTCCAGATCTCCGGCACCGACCGGTTTGCGGAAAAGCCAGACAAAAACGACTACTCACACCCTGCGGATGCTGAGCAATATTTGATGCTCGGCTTCATCGAGGGCTATGAAACCGATGCGGACGACTATGGCCAAGACGAATTCGAACACCGGCAGCGCGGCCAGTCCCGCTGTGACGTTGGCGGCTATTAACAGCGGCAAATAACGTATAATAAATGCCCAACCAAAANNGACAATAGGGGGCTGCATGAGCAAAAAAAATGTGAATTTAATGGATGTTTTCAAGCCTGAAGTGGTTGATAGAGTGTTTGCGCAAAAATGTAATATTAAAGCACACAGAAAGCCCCCTATTGTCAATCAGTTTGAGTGGAGTGTTGACGGTATACTTGATGGCGCGTGTACATTTGAAGTGTCAAAAACAAAAGCGGTGATATACCTGTGGGCCGGACTTGGTGGGCCCTATGATTACGCCTCCTCCATTCCAGTCAAAAACTTTCGCCAGATGCAAGGCGTTTTTAAGCGCCTGAAGGACCTGTCTGATTGNNGTTAACGGAATGAGCGTAGCCAGCAAGGGTGGTGTGACATTGGGGGGTATTGATTTGGCAGACAATCTAATGCATCGTCAGCTGCTGCTTGAAGCAGGGGTGTCGCTATGAACGGCGCAAACAAGAAATACCAAGATTCGTTTACTGATGAAGAGTTAGAGAAACTGAAAGGCGTGGCCGCCGGATCGTTCATCACCTGGCGCGGAGAGAAATGCGTAATAGAAAGCGTAGACCCGCTGATAATCGCATTCCTTTGGGACATGCCAGTGATCGACGGAAAGCGGATTTATGCTGTTCTGCAGCTGAAGAGTTTGAAAAAAGGCGCGCGGCTTACTAGCTGTAGGCTCAATAAAGAGCCCGGGGAAATAGAGCATATCCTGAATGATTGACGACCCTATGCTCTACGAACAAGAACCGGCTGAGGCCGGTTTTTTTATGCCCGAAGAAAGTGAGCCGGAGTCGGCCGTCAGCGACAAGCTGCGCCGCCTGATCGAGTCGGACAACATCGCCGAAGACTTGAGCAAGGAGCAGCTGGAGAAAATTGGTCGGCGCTGCCACGAAGGGTTCGAGGTCGACGAGAAAAGCCGTGAGGACTGGCTGAAGTCAGTCAAGGACGCCATAAAACTGGCGAAGCAGGTTGCCGAGGAAAAGACTTGGCCGTGGGCCGGCGCCGCCAATGTGAAATTGCCCCTGGTGACAGACGCCTGCATCAAGTTCGCCGCGCGCGCCTACTCCGAAATCATCCGCGATAACCAGGTGGTGAAGGGCAAGGTGATCGGCAAAGACGGCGACAACGCCAAGGCCGATCGCTCGCGCCGAGTTGGCGATTACATGTCCTGGCAGCTGATGGAGCAAGAGGTCGAGTGGGAGCCGGACACCGATAAGCTGTTGCACTGCTTGCCGCTCGTGGGGCACATGTTCCGCAAGCGCTACTACTGCCGCGAAGAGAAGCGGCCGAAATCTGAAATCCGTCTTCCGGACAAAATCGCTATCAACCAGCAGGCCGCCAGCCTTGAGTCCGCGCGCCGCATCACCGACATAATCGAAAACGTGTCGCAAAACGAGGTGCTGGGCAACCAACGCTCCGGCATATGGCTGGACATTGAGCTGCGCGAGCAGAAGGAAAAGACCGACAACGAGCGCGACGCCCTCGAGCAGGAAGACTATTTCACGTTCCTGGAGCAGCACTGCTGGCTCGATCTCGACGGCGATCAATACGAAGAACCCTACATCGTTACTCTCGAAAAGGAGTCGATGAAGGTGGTGCGCATCGTTGCGAACTATGACGAGAGCGGCATTTCAACGAATGCAAAAAAACAGGTCGTCAGCATCAAGCCAAAGCTCTGCTTCACCGATTACATTTTCATCCCGGCACTCGACGGCGGCTATTACGCTACCGGCTTTGGCCAATTGATGGGCCCGCTGAATAAAAGCGCAAACACACTGGTCAATCAGTTGCTTGACGCAGGCACCCTAAACATAGTGCAGGGCGGCTATCTGTCCCGCGAAGTGAAAATCGTCAGCGGCACCAACTCATTCCAGGTCGGCGAGTGGAAGAAAACCGCGGCCACCGGTGAGCAGTTGCAAAAAGGGGTATTCCCGCTGCCCACGAAAGAGCCAAGCCCGACGCTGTTCAACCTGCTTGGCCTGATCATGGAGCTGAGCAAGGATATTTCCTCGGTCAAGGATGTTCTCGGCGGCGATGCCCCTGGCACCAACACCCCGGCCACCACGGTTGTCGCCCTCATCGAGCAGGGCATGAAGACCTTCAACGCGATATACAAGCGCATATACCGCTCACTGAAAGCTGAGTTCAAACAACTCTACGCACTAAATTACGAATACCTGGACGACGTGGAATATTTCACTGTCCTGGACGAGGAGCAGGCCATCATGAAGGCAGACTTCGACCCAAAAGGCATGGACGTAATCCCGGTCGCAGACCCCAACATGTCGAGCGACATGCAGCGGCTGGCGCGCGCTGAGGCGCTATCAGCCATGATAGGCACGCCAGGCGTTAATCCTCGCCCAATCCAGGTCATGAAGCTGGAGGCTCTGCGGGTCCCACAAGAGCAAATCTCGCAAATCCTGCCGGAAGAGACAACGCAGGCTCCGTCGCCCGAACTGATCAAGATGCAGCACGAAGCAGAATTGAAATCAGCCGACATAGCCAACGAAGAGCGCGACCTTGACCTGAAAGAAAGAGACCTCGACCGCAAAGAGCGCGAGCTTGATTTGAAGGGTCTCGAAACCGTATCCAAAGCGATTGCCAATCTGGCGAGCGCCGAGGCGGCCGAAGCCGGCCAGCAACTAAGCGCATATAACGCGCAGGCAAATGCCATTCTCAAAGAAAAGCAAATCGACAATCAGGCCGCAGTGGCCACGCAAAAAATGCAGCAACAGGCTGCGCAGCAAGAGCAACCGCAAACCCCCGCCTAAGCAGGTGACCAATGTTTCCGAAATTCTCCCGCGACGAGTGGTCGCAATGGGTCAATTCACCCGTGACAAAAGCAGTTATGGCGCGCATGACCGAAGAGCGCAATGAGCTGCTGACCAAAATGTTGAATCTGGACGTGGCCACGCTTTCCCTTGAGCAATACGGCCTTGAGGCGATGGCACTGCGGTACGCCGCCGACGGTATTTCCCGGTTCGATTTCAATTCCCTTGAATATTTCCTTGTAGAAGAGGACGCCAATAATGGCCAAAGAAATTAATTACACCACGGTCCCAGCACCTGCTGGGCACAGAGTGGTGGTGAAGGTTGATGTTGTAGAAGAGCAATCAAAGGGCGGCATTATCAAGTACGCCACTAACGATGCGATCGATCGAGAACAAGAGGCCTGTATTTCCGGTCAGCTAGTGAGGATCGGCCCAAACGCATGGAAGGCATACGATGACGGCATACCCTGGGCCGCTATCGGCGACAAAATCACGTTCGCCAAGTTCGCAGGCGTATCCCTGAAAATCAACGGTGAAATGTACCGCATCATGAATGATGAGGACGTCACCGGCATTTTCCCGACTTAACGGAGGTGGCGCATGGAGACCAACACTGCCACACCCGAAGTATTCGACTATTCAGCGCTCACCGCAGCTGTTGACGACGCACTGAATGAAACTGGAGACGCACCGCCGGAAGGCGAAGACGCACCGGAATCTGACGAGAAAGCGGATGAGGGCGCGCAGACTGACGCATCGGAGGCAGATGCGGACGATGGCGGCGCACCCGAACTAGATCCAGAAGAGGCGCGCGCCCGCGAAAGCGGATGGAGGCCGAAAGATGACTACAGCGGCGATCCGGATGAGTGGGTCGACGCCGCTGAATATAACCGCCGCCGACCCCTTTACGACAGAATAAGCAAACAGAAAAAAGAGCTGAAAGACGTTAAGAAGACGCTCGACTCGGTGGTCAAGTACCAAAAGGAGCTTGAGGCAAAAACCCGCGCAAAAGTCATTGCCGAGTTTGAGGCTAAAAAGCGCGAGGCGGTGAAGTTCGGCGATCTCGAAGCCTTTGAAGCTGCCGAGGCCGAAATCAAGAAAGTCTCCGAGGAAAAAGGCATTGATGTTGATCTGCCTGGCCAAGAGGAGGAGCCGGAGCAGCCAGAGGCGAAGCAACTCGAAATCCCGCAGTTTGTTCTCGATTTCGAAAAAGCGAATCCGTGGTTTAACACCGACACCGATATGCAAGAAGTCATGCTTGCGCGGACGCAGCGCCTGACGGCCGAAGGTAAGCCGCTTCAGGAGGCTATGACTGCCGCTCTTGCTCACGTTAAAAATTTATTCCCGGATAAATTCAGCAATCCCAACAAAACTAAACCATCGCCAGTGATGGGCGGACGCCGTGAGCAGCGCCCTGCTGCTAAATCTATCGCGAACCTGACGCCTGAGCAGCGCGAGGTTTGGCGCTATTACAAGTCCCGCGGAATTATGACCGAACAAAAATTTTTGGAAACCCTGGAGGATTGATATGGCACGACCACGAAGAGCTGACGGCCCCCAGGGGCGCCCGCAACGAACCCCGGTAGGCCAGCGCGATATTTTGACTGTGCCCGAATCGGTGAAAGAAGAGGGGTTCGAGTACCGATTTTTTAATACCGCAGAAACAGGACGTGATGCGTTTCGAGTTCAGCAAGCAATAAAAGCAGGCTGGACTCCAGTGGATGAAAAAGCCCAAGTGGGCGACCCGAATGTTGGCCAAGCATCCCAATTTGGCAGTGTCGCCGGAAAGCCAGTAGATGGTGGAAAGAGCGCGGTTTTGATGAAGATCCCATCAGAGTGGTTCAGAGAGGACCAGGCCGCAAAAGAGGCGCTGATCAAGCAAAACGTCCAGGGTTTGCTGCTCGATGAAAAAGGGCGGCAGCCGGACCAAGAAACGGTGTATGGCGAAGGCATCAAGACGTCCTCGTCGCACAAGATGCCCGTCATACAAGAAGACTGAACTTTTTGAGAGGAATAATTTGCCATGGCAAATGTTGATGCTCCGAAAGGTTTGCGCCCCGTCAAGCACCTTGATGGTTCCCCGTACACCGGGGCCGTAAACCGCTACTACGTGCCTGCCAGTGATGGCACGGCGCTTTTCATTGGTGATGCTGTGAAGTCTGCGGGTTCCGCAGATGCAAATGGTGTTGCTTCTGTCACTCGGGCCGCCGCTGGCGACACCCTGCGTGGCGTCATTGTTGGGGTTGAGCCTGTAACCGCGGATTCGCTGATTTATCGCGCCGCCAGCACCGAGCGGTATGTGTATGTCGCCGATGCGCCTGATCTGATTTTCGAGATCCAGGACGACAGCGACGGCGGCGCCCTTGCGGCGACCAACGTCGGCCAGAACGCTGACATTATTGTCGGCTCGGGCTCTACCGTGACCGGCTTATCCGGGATGGAGCTGGATTCGTCCACTGCATCCGCATCCACCGCGCAGCTGCGGATTCTCGGTTTTGTTCAAGATCCACTTAATGAAGTCGCGGCGAATGCCCGCTTTTTGGTGATGATCAACGAGCACGAACTGAAATCCGCGGCCGGCGTTTAATTGAGGAATAATTTATGGGTGTAGTTAATACTGGCGCAATCGCCAAAGTTCTCATGCCCGGCGTGAAAACGTTCTGGGGCATGGGATATACCGACCTCCCGTTGGAGCTGACGCAGATTTTCGACACCGAAACGTCAGACAAAGCCTACGAGGAAGATGTGCAACTGGTGGGCACTGGCCTTGCGCAATTGAAGGCCCAGGGCGCGCCAATCGCGTTCGACACCATCAAACAGGGTTATACCTCGCGGTACACCCACCTTGCCTATGCGCTCGGGATCATCTTCACCGAGGAGGCGCTGGAAGATCGGCAATACGACCTTGGGTTTAAGCAGGCGAAATACCTGGGCCGCTCTATGCGGCAAACGCAGGAAGTCATCGCTGCCAACGTTCTCAACCGCGCATTCAACAGCTCTTACACCGGAGGTGATTTAAAGGAGTTGTGCGCTACGGATCACCCTTTGCAGGGCGGCGGCACGTTCCGCAATGAATTGGCGACCGCGTCCGATCTCAATCACGCTGCCATCGAGCAGGCGCTGATCGACATTGGCCGGCTCACCGATGACCGCGGGCTGAAGATGGCCATACGAGGCGAGCGATTGATTATCCCGGTTGACCTACAGT
>DJFO01000162.1 GCA_002432555.1 Marinagarivorans sp. UBA5870 | reverse complement strand
GCCATGCCTACTGGCGCTTGAAGGGGCTTGAGGTCGACTTGGTTATTTGGAATGAAAATCCAGCCGGATATCGTCAACTCCTGCAGGAGCAATTGCTCGGCCTGATTTCCGCGCGCAGTGAGGGCCATTTCAGCGGGCGGCCCGGTGGAATTTTTGTGCACTTTGGCGAGCAGATTTCTCAAGAGGATAGGGTTTTATTGCAGAGCGTGGCCCGCGCCATCATCGACGACAGCNNCTCGCCGATCAAACGCAGCGGCGGCCAAGTGTCACCCGCAAGCTCCCGGCGCTCGTCCCGGTTCGTGCGCATTTAACGGAACCACTGCCGAAGCTTACCCCGCGCCCGGGATTGATCCTGCGCAACCCCGTGGGCGGATTTACCGCCGACGGCCGCGAATATATTGTCACTATGGACGCTGAACATAACACGCCTCTGCCCTGGGTGAATGTGTTGGCCAATTCCGAGTTTGGCAGTGTGGTGACCGAAAGCGGATTGGCGTACACCTGGAGCGAGAACGCTCGCGAGTTTCGGCTTACGCCTTGGAGCGATGACCCTGTCGGCGCTGCGAGCGGGGAAGCGTTTTATGTGCGCGATGAGGAAACCGGCCATTTCTGGTCGCCAACGCCGCAACCCAAACGCGGCCGGGGGACTTATACCACCCGCCACGGATTCGGCTACAGCGTCTTTGAGCATCGTGAAGACGGTATCGAAACCGAACTCTGGATTTATGTGGACCTCACGGACGCGGTGAAATTTTCGGTTCTGAAAACCCGCAACAAGTCCGGCCGCCGCCGCCTGCTNNGGCTATGTCGAATGGGTGCTCGGCGACCTGCGGGCAAAATCCGGCCTGCACTTGGTGACGGAAATTGATCCGTCGAGCGGGGCGCTTTTCGCGCGCAACGCCTACAACACCGAGTTTGCGGGGCGCATCTGCTTTTTTGACGTGGACGACGCCTCGCGGAGCGTGACCGGTGATCGCGCCGAATTTCTCGGCCGCTACGGCGCCATAGATAATCCAGACGCACTGCATCGCACGCGTTTGTCGGGCCGCGTGGGACCGGGGCTGGACGCCTGCGGAGCCTTGCAGGTGCCGTTTGAATTGGAGGACGGCCGTGAGCGCGAAATTATTTTCCGCCTGGGCGCCGGTGCGGAACTGGAGCAAGCGCGCGGGCTTGCCCAACGTTTGCGACGCCTGGGTTCCGCCCGCGCGGCGCTCTCCCAGGTGCACGCCTATTGGTCTCACACGCTCGGCGCGACTCAGGCACGCACACCCGATCCCGCCTTTAATGTGCTGTGCAACGGCTGGCTGATTTATCAAACTCTCGCCTGCCGCTTGTGGGCGCGCAGCGGTTTTTATCAATCCGGCGGTGCTTTTGGTTTTCGCGATCAATTGCAGGATTCCATGGCCCTGCTGCATGCGGAACCAAAATTGACGCGCGCCCATTTATTGCGCGCCGCCCAACGCCAGTTCCACGAGGGCGACGTGCAACATTGGTGGCATCCACCGCACGGCCGCGGCGTGCGCACCCGCTGCTCCGATGATTATCTCTGGTTGCCGCTCGTGTTATGTCATTACGTCAAACACACCGGCGATATGAGCGTGCTGGACGAACAGCTTCCCTTTGTTACCGGTCGACGTCTAAAAGACGAGGAAGAATCTTATTACGACCTCCCCGGGCGAAGCGACGACACCGCGAGCCTGTACCAGCACGCGGCACTCGCCGTGCAGCACGGTTTGCGCTTCGGCGAACGCGGCTTGCCTTTAATGGGGTCCGGAGACTGGAACGACGGAATGAATTTAGTCGGCATTCACGGTCGGGGTGAAAGCGTTTGGCTGGCGTTCATGCTCTACAAAGTGCTGCGAGAATTCGCAGTGCTGGCGCAACAGGTTCAAGACCAGCCGTTGGCCGATCGTTGCCTGACGGAAGCCGATCAATTACGGGAAAATATCGAGCGCCACGCGTGGGACGGCGACTGGTACCGCCGCGCGTGGTTTGACGACGGCGCGCCTTTAGGCTCGGCGGTCAACACGGAATGCCGCATCGATTCCATTGCGCAAAGCTGGGCGGTTCTCTCCGGCGCCGGCGATCCAAACCGGATGCGCTGCGCGATGGACTCCTTGGACCGCGACCTGGTGCGCCGCGATCACGGAATTATTCAACTGCTTACGCTTCCCTTTGATCAGTCGCCCTTGAATCCCGGATACATAAAAGGATATGTGCCCGGTGTGCGGGAAAACGGCGGTCAATATACCCACGCCGCCATTTGGGCGGTAATGGCCTTCGCCGAACTCGGCGACCACCGACGCGCGTGGGAACTCTTCGAGATCATCAACCCCGTCAATCACGGCCAAAGCGCCGCCGCCGTCCACCGCTATAAAGCCGAGCCCTATGTTGTTGCCGCCGATGTTTATGCCATTGCCCCTCATACCGGTCGAGGCGGCTGGAGCTGGTACACGGGCTCCGCCGGTTGGCTGTATCGACTTATGCTGGAGTCACTGTTGGGAATATCCCGGAGCGGCAATAAATTGCACATCAAACCCTGCCTGCCCGCGCATTGGCCCGGTTATTCTTTGGATTACCGTTTTGGCGAAACCCTTTATTGCATCGAGGTGCGCACGGGACTTTTCGCCGAGCAAAAATTCCGCCTCGACGGCCGTACTATCGAAGGCGACTCAGTGCCACTCTTAGACGACCGGCAAGAGCACCGGGTGCAAGTGGATTGGCCGCGGTAGCGGCCGAAAGAACGACGGATTAGTTGTTCGCCATTGCGGCGAATAATAAGCTGAGGAAGCCGCTCCCTCCATGGTTCCTTGCTCAGCATTTTGTAAATCATCAGCTGCATCAACAGCCCTGGCAAATTCTGGGTGCCAGCGCGGGGATAGTTGTTGCTTTTGCTTCTATGATGAAGCATAGAAGTTCGAAGTAGCTTTAGCTCACTTCCGTTATGCAGGGAGACGAGCAAAAAGCTGTTGCGTCTGATCGGGGGCTGCTTTGATGGAAAATTGGTGGGTCTAATATCGTTGCTGGATACACAACCCCTAGTGGATGAGAGCTGGTAAAGCTGTTGCCAAGGACTCCGGACAAGGGCTTGTTGCTGGCAGAATCTCGCGCACTGTACTCTCCATTCCATTTGATTGTCAATGCGGTTCTCACCGCAGATTTTTTCCTGACGTCACTTCTGAACGCTGTCGTGGTGGGTGTGGTGCATCTCGGCCTCAGGCCAGGAATAAGCCTCGTTGTATGTGCGATTCCCCGCAGTCATTTCTGATATTCTTTGGCACGTTAGCGCACCTAACTTTAACTGCCGGCTGATCGAGTGGGCGCCCCCGACTTAGCGCGGGAGCACGAGGTTATTTTTTGGCACAACAAACAATGGCAGAACGCGGTCACACTCCGCGCCACCGCAATCGAGGCCGTCGATTGCGGTGGCTGTCTCACTGGTTGGTCTTTCTGGGTTGTAACATGCCATTCAATGAACGAAATTTAGCCAAGTCTGTAATAGAGGGATTCGGCGAAGCAGCATTTCTACTTGATGAGCAGGGGACGGTTCTCGAGCTGAATCAGGCGGCATTGGATCTCATCCGAACTCACCGTGACGCAGTGATTGGGCATTCGGTCTGGTCCGCAAAAGGATGGTTGGCGTCGAGCACTCCGGACGTCAGCTGGCAGGATGCCTGCCGCCGCGCGGCAGCCGGTGAGCTGAACCGTCTGGAAATTGCCTTCTCTGCACCCGGTACCCAGCCGGAAGCTACTTCCCTTTTATTCCGCGTCTCCCCAATAGGAGGCAAGGCACCGGATGGGTCGCTCTTGATCCTAGCGGCTCGGGAGCAGCTGCCAAACAAAGCTGCTGCCGTATCCGGCCGGGGCCCCGCGCCCCTCATCGACGGCGAAGCGTCCTTTCGACTGATGGTTGAAAGTATTGAAGACTACGCCATGTTCATGCTGAACCTGGATGGGGAAATCACCAGTTGGAACCGGGGGGCTGAACGTCTTACCGGGTATTCGGAGGACGAAGCCCTCGGGCGGCATTTCTCGATGCTCTACCCGCATGAAGATCTCAATGAGGACCACGCTGCACATGAACTCGCCATGGCGCGGCGCTACGGGCGGTATGAGGAGGAAGGCGTACGGGTTCGCAAGGATCGTTCCTCTTACCACGCTCAGGTCACTGTTTGGCGTCTGGACGATAATAGGGGGCGGACCCTCGGCTTTGCCAAAATAACCCGGGATATAACCGCGTCTAAAGAGGCTCAACTGCGAGAAGCGCGTTTGTTCGAAAGCGAAAATCGTTTTCGACTCATGGTCGAGAGCATTGAAGATTACGCTATGTTTATGGTCGATCCGAAGGGCCATATCACGAGTTGGAACCGCGGCGCGGAGCGGTTGACCGGCTATACGGAATCCGAGGCGCTCGGGCGCCCGTTTTCCATCCTTTATCCAAAGGGCGAGCTCTCAGAAGACCACGCGCTCTATGAACTTTCCATGGCCAAGCTGCACGGCCACCACGAAGAAGAGGGCGTGCGCGTACGGAAAGACGGGTCCATCTACAATGCCCAGATCGTGGTATGGCCGGTGGAGAACAAGTTCGGCGAACTCATCGGGTTTGCCAAAATTACGCGCGACGTCACCGAACGCCGAAGAGCCGAGCGGGCACTGAAGGACAGTGAGGCAAAATTCCGCGTTATCGCAGATGCTATGCCGCAAATCGTATGGTCCGTGTTACCAAGCGGGGAGCAGGATTATGCGAATAAACAATGGTTTCAATTCACGGGAATGGATCCCGCATCGCCGGTGGAGAATGTGTGGCTCGAACGTGTGCATCCGGATGAGCGGGATCAAGCCAAATCATCTTGGTTGAAGAGTCTCTCAAGCGGAAAGGATTTCGAGGGTCAATTCCGTCTAAGGCATCATTCGGGCAGCTATCGCTGGATTCTCGGGCGGGCTCTGCCATTACGGGACGACAACGGAAAAATCATTCGATGGATGGGCACGCTGACGGACATCCACGACCAAAAAGAGGCGGAATCGGCGTTGCACGAGACAGCGCGGCGAAAAGACGACTTCCTCGCCATGCTGGCGCACGAACTNNTCGCCCCTATTCGCAACAGCACCGCTCTCATCCGTCGACTTTGCCCCTCGGACGATCAAGTCGTGAATTTTATCGACATTATCGAGCGGCAAGTACATCACATGACTCGGCTTATCGATGATCTGCTTGATGTTGCCCGCATTTCCCGCGGCAAGATTGAACTGCGTCTGGAAAAAGTTGAACTCGGAGAATTAATTCGGCACGCGGTAGAAGATTTCCGGCCCGAGTACGAGCAGAAGGGCGTGTATCTGCACGTGGACACACCGGCAGACTCAATGGAACTGGCCGCGGATCGCACCCGCATAACTCAATCGATCGGTAATCTCCTGCACAACGCGTTGAAATTTTGCGGTTCGGAGTGTGAAGTTTCGGTCTCCCTGCGGAGAGAACAACGCGGCCAATCTTCGATTGCCTCCATCAGGGTGAAGGATACCGGTGTTGGAATCGACCCGGGGCTCCTGGAAAAACTATTCGTGCCCTTTATACAAGCCAGTCAAGACTTAGCGCGGAGCCAAGGGGGGTTGGGGTTGGGCTTAGCCCTGATCAAAGGTTTTGTCGAATTGCATGGGGGGTCGGTGGAGGCTCGTAGCCCAGGCCCAGGCCGAGGGGCGGAATTTCTCATCTATCTGCCGCTCCCGAACAGAATCCCCAATGCCCGCCGGGTTTCCGCTTCCCTCCCGGCCGAGTCTTCACTACTCAAAATCGTCCTGATCGACGACAACCGCGATATGGTTGAGAGCTTGGCGGCTCTGCTTACCGTAGAGGGACATGAAGTGCGCGGCACTTACGATGGAGAGTCTGGGATCGATTTGATTCAGTCGGAGAAACCGGATTTGGTACTTTGTGACATAGGTCTGCCAGGCGCGCGCGATGGGTACGCAGTGGCCCGTGCGATCCGTGCGGCCCCGTCCCTTTCCCTAACATATTTGGTTGCTCTTTCTGGATATGGACAGGAGCAGGATCGCCGATTATCAAAGGAAAGCGGCTTTGACGATCACCTGCTCAAGCCGGTCAACCTCAGTGACTTGGCGGTCGCCATTGCGGCTGCGGGTGCAAAACGTCGTGGTTCTTAAAAGACGCTGAATGGACGGCGGATATTCTGTTTTAACGCTGGCTTGATGCCACACACCCGGACGACCGGTCGAAGGCGGAACGGGTGTTTCTCAAAACGCCAGCCAACCGGTCTTCCTTCACCCCTGAGTAGAGGCTTCGCCGATCCGACGAAAATTCTTCGAATCACCGTTTTGGCGAAACGCTTTCTGCATCAAGATGCGCCTTGTGGTTTAGCGATGTGGTTCTAAGAGTGCTTTGGATGTTGGTTCCCGGATATATCGGATCGTGAAAAGATCGGGGAGACCGTGAACTCCTCCGCATGGCTACTAATCAAAATTATCCTTCACTCTCAGCGGGTTGTGCCGCGCTCTCAAAGCCGGAATATATAGCTTCAAGACCATTTTGCCAAAATGCCTGGTGAGCACCTTTTGGCAGTGGAGGCTTGACGAGACTAGGCTTAGAAGGTAGGTTCGCGAAGTTTTGAACAATGAGTGGTCGCCGTGGAGATTTTGGCCGTGGGGGCTGGGATATAGATGGTAAATGGTAAGCGGACGAAACCGACAGCCGTTTTAATTTATGTTCCTGATTGGGAAATGGGATTTTCATGGTACCAAAAGGGATTCCCTAGTGCGGTTGTCGTGCAGATGCCTGATTACGATTTTCGTGCATTGCGTATTGGTGACTTTTTGTTGAGGTTGTTCCTGCCGACGACAAGGTTCAAAGCGGATTTTGGCTTCTGAAAAAGGTTGAAATGAAACAAATATCGATTATAGGATCTGGGGGCAGCGGGAAGTCAACTTTAGCTAAAAAGCTTGAGAAAAAAACCGGTATTCCTGCTTATCATTTGGACGCATTGTACTGGAAGCCCGGATGGGTGGAGACTGAACGTGATAAGTGGCGCTCTATCCAAGAGGATCTGTGCAGCAAAGACGAGTGGATTTTAGACGGCAATTACGGAGCCACACTCGATATCAAGCTGAGGCACAGTGACACCATTATCTTTCTCGACATCAATAGGTTTACATGCTTGGCAAGAGCGATATGGAGAAGCGTGAAATCCTATGGCAAGACGCGGCCGGATATGGCCGAAGGGTGCAAAGAGCAGTTTGATATCAATTTCGCAAAATGGATTCTCGAGTATCCCGCAACAAGAAAACCCGGAATTTTAGAGCGATTAAATGCACTGCCTCCAGAAAAATCGGTTTTCATCCTTGGCTCATCAAAGGAGGTTAGGGAATTTCTGCAGAATGCTTAGAGGCGGTTTCATAATTCGCGAGCGAAGGCGAGGCAAGGCAAAAACGCGCGGGCTAGCGCGGTTACAAGTCGTAGATGAGCATTGGCAGCGCGTTTTCAACGCAGTATCGACGAGCACAGCAGTTATGAAACTGCCTCTAACTATCTGCGCGAGTCGGACGCAAATAACCGCGCCTACGGGCACCCATTTTGGCGCTCCTGCGCGCACATGGAATCCTCGTTGCTGGTGTCAAAGCGGAGCGCGATCATGAATGAGAAGAAATTTCAGGCCGAAAATGAGCTCTGGACTGTGATGTTTGAGTGCGTTGATTTTTTTATCACCGACGGATGCACTCTTCGATAGGCTGTCTACGCCTGAACAGTATGAGTGTAGGTTGGCTTAACAATGGGCGTGTGCAAAGCGGGGTAAATTCCGCAGAAATTGTCGCCTATTTTATTTGACACCGCTTTTCGAGCGGCAAATGCAGGGGTTGGCATCAGTGGAGCTTAAGTATGGATAATGTAAAACAGGTTCGTGAGAGTTGGTATAGGGCTTACAAGGAGGGGGATACAGAAAGCCTCAGACGGCATGAGTCTGAGCAATTGGTGGTCACTATCAATGGTTGCGTCGAATTTGTAAACCGTTACGACCTAATCGACCAAAAGATTTCGACAAACAGCTGGTTTCAGCCAGAGCTGGAGAAATCTGAAGTGTTTGAAGAAGCCGTAAGTGAATGGGTGGTTCACGGAGAAGCTAAAATACTCGAAAGTAAAAACGCTGGAAACATTTTAACCTATAAAGAAATTTGGAAAGCTGAAGGCGGGGTATTCAAGATTATTAGTTTGGAAATCAATACATAATAATCAATTATGCTCCTCCTGCAGGATGCGGCAAGCCTGCGCGGGGCACGCGGAATCTTTGAAGGAAATGCGTTAGAGGTTTATGACGCTAGCGGCAGGCTGGAGCGCGTCGTGTCTTCAGGTAATCGAGAGCATTGCTGCAATTACTGGATATCTGACGGAGAATATTATAAGGTTCAGGTTCTAGTATGCAAAGCCAAAGACCAGCATATGGTCTTCAGAAGGGAGACCGGCAATAAAATGACCCGGAGAAGGCGTTACTGTAACGAAAGGCGAGCTATGTCTTGTGACTCCGCTGGTCATTTATGCCTGCAAAGTCAAGGCAGGTTTGTCGACCAGAAAGCCTTGATCGATGCCAGTCTGGCGAAGGTGATAGGATCAAACAATTCATACCCAGGCGGAGCGCCGGGATTCAAAAGCGGCGCAATGCGCGCACCACTTCCGGCTCCTGCGTGCTCAGCGCAGTGTACAACCGGATAGCTCATAAAGGAGCAGAAAATGGAAAGTATGAAGATAGAAGAACAATCGGATTTTCAAATTTTAGAGCTCGCGAATCCCATATGGGATGAGATCATTGAAGGCTGCAGAACCAAAAACTGGGATAGATATTCTCAGTTTTTTGTAAACGATGATCGTGTAAACCCAGATCATAAAAGAGACGTTTCAACGCAGTGGGAAAATAATCGCGTCTTAGTATCTTTAACAAAGGAAAGGCAACTTCTTGATATTCTTCGCAGAGAAAACGAGATTGTTTTAGTGTGGAAATTGCGAAGCAGCGAGGTCAAGGGTGAGTTTTTGGGTACGCTTCACTTAACAATAATAGACTCTGTGGTTAAGGTAACGGGCGTAGGGCTACATTGAGCATCTATATGCAACAGCGGCTGGCTCACTGATTTTTGTCAAGCACTGCATCACTTAAAATTCTGTTGTCTGCAAAAGGCTGATAATCGCAGCGCGGCGAGTACCTGAGCGTCGCGGTTCTACTTCCATTCCGCTGCATCTACAATCTAAGCCAAAGCCACGCAACCCCGTTTGGCATTTGCAAGGTGTTAACTCATCAAAATGCGTATGGATAATCTTTCGATTTTTGAAACGAAGTTCTGGCAAGTCACCCACCGACGTGATTCTAGACTCCCCGGCTATCTCATGGCATCCTTTATTCTCGACAAGTGTGAGCTTGGGGATCTACCTAGCGGCGCTCTACTGGAGTTGGGCGGGTTCTCGCTAAAGCTGAGAACATTCTGCACAGAGCTTATTCGCCTTATAAAGTAACGGTGGCCAAGCTTGGGTTCTTCGGGGGCTTTAGCTGCCACTTCCATGTTGTACCCGCTACAGCCAGCTTGCTACAGGAGATAGTTGCGCACCCCGCGTACTCAAATGAACCAGACGGAAACGATGTTATGCTTTTCGTTAGCCGTGAGTACTGCGAGAGGGAGCTTACGCACTGCGAAAGAAACGTAATGGAGCAGGAGGTTGAGCGGCTTCGGGGGCTCGATTAACAAGCAAAGACACGGCGACTGATGCTTCATGCGGCTTCCCCCGTATTGCGCAGCCGCGTGTGCTTCCCGTCGTGATGAAGCAGAAGATGAAAAGCAAGCGTCGACCAATGGAAGACGGTTTGCAACAATGCAATGCACCCGAAGCCAAAGGCGCCGCATTTTTGTGCGCGCTACGCTTATACACGAGCTAGCGCCACTTCCGGATCGGAGAGTTGTGATGTTATGCGGTATCACTAAGAGGTAATCTTTTTGTCAGAAATAAGAACAGTTGGTTTATTTCTTGTTACTGCGCTGGCTGAAATCGTCGGCTGTTATTTACCGTATCTGTGGCTGCGAGAGGGTAAATCGGTCTGGCTATTACTGCCCGCCGTCTTTTGTTTGGGAACATTTGCTTGGTTGCTTTCGCTGCATCCCACCGCGGCCGGGCGGGTTTATGCGGCATATGGCGGTGTCTATATTTTCGTCGCTATATTATGGTTGTGGGCTATCGACGGTATTCGCCCAACGATCTGGGATAGCATTGGGGTCGGCGTGGCATTGATAGGCATGGCCATTATCATGTTTGCCCCGCGCAGCACGTAAAAGTCGGATTATGGGCGATCCCCGTTCCGTCGGCTTTTGTTACGGATACAGAAAAAACCAACATCCTCCGGCGCCGTAGCCGGGGGGTTAGGAAAAGCTAAAAAAGAGGAAATCTATGAGTTCCGAAATACTGAAATTGGAAGAGCAGTTACGGTTGGCGATGTGCAACTCTGATTTGCCCACG
>DJFO01000019.1 GCA_002432555.1 Marinagarivorans sp. UBA5870 | reverse complement strand
TGATGAATTTCAATATGCGGAGTAAACGCGTATAAACATTCCGCCAATTGCCGCAGCAATTGTTGTTCCTGTTCGGGTGCGCGAGTGTAACTGCGGCCAGCGCATAAGGCCCTGGCAGTGCCGGCGTCCAAACCCAGTGTGATGCCGCAATTCTCTGCGGCTGCATTGTGGCAAATGACCCGTCGCTGTTCGAGGACATACGCGGCCTCGGACGCGTGCAACGGCCCTACGGCGCGCAGCGGCAGGTCCGGTAGGCGCAACGCNNAAACGCCAACCACAAGCGGTCTGCTCGTCCTGTCACGGTTTGCTCCAGCGCAAATGAAACGGCGGTGAGCGGGTGACGGGTGTCGTCACCCTGTCCAAATAAGGATGAGATTGGATTGCCATCCAGTGGACGGGAAGTGGCAAATGAATCCGCGGGGCGGGAGTTTTTCCCGGCCATCCTTTCTGTTTAAAGACACACACCTGCAGGCCTCGCTCATCCAACTCCACCGACAGCCGCAACGGCGCCGGTGAACTTTGCTCCTGGGTTGCGGTGGGGCGAAAAAGCAAATTTAATCCCGCGCTCTCACGTGTTGCCAACAGACATTTGCGCAGTTCGGCGTAACGCAGGCCCTGTTTTGGTTGCCAGGCCAGCAGGGCCGCGCACACCTCCGCACGGGCCAATTCGACGAAGCTGAGCAGAAAATCCGCCGTGTTTTCCGCCTGTACAACTATAAGGCGATTAAGATCCAACCCCAGCTGATGCAGCCCTTGGGCGAAGGGGGCGTGCGGCGGATTGAGCAGGACCACATAACCGGTGGCTAAACGGTTTAAGGCAGGCGCCGCCAAGAGCCATTCGCTGTGCGCGCCCTTGCCGGGCTGGCACACTTCCACCAAACCTGCCAAAGGCCAGCCTTTATTCAGCAGTACCGCGTTTAACTCCGGGTGCCCTGTGTCTGAGGCGGCTTGCGGGACAAAACGTTGGGAATCGCCCCGCCAAACGTCCCCGCGCCGCAATAATTTCTCCAACGCAATCCCGCTCGATTTTTTCGATTTCATGGCCTGCAGCTGCGTGTGTACCAGTCGTCAACATGACACGGGCCCGTGAGTCTCGGGCGAAAACGAACGGGGGATCGACCTTGCATGGTGCCCTAACCTGCTGACGCGTCTGCGCTGGATAGTCAGTGAAAATCGCGGGATTTCAGCCGGAAAGCGGCATCCAGCATATGCGAGCAGTCCGTGAGGTGGCCTGCGACTACGTGTACGACACGGAAGGTCTCGCCGGATGTTTTTTCCACCTCCAGGCCAATCTCCAGCTTACCCTTCACCATTAGCAGCTGAGACGCGAGAAGTTCCTGGCGGAATTGCTCCTGAGTCGCCCGCCACACCACCACATTGATATTGCCGGTTTCATCTTCCAGAGTGACAAAGATGGTGCCTTTTGCCGTGCCGGGGCGTTGCCGCCCGGTGACCAAACCGGCCACGCGGACAAAACCGCCGTGGTGCAGATAGGGCAACTCGATTTGCTTTTTGCAGCGATCGAAAGGGTGCTCCCGCCGCAACAAGGCCATCGGATGGGCGCGCAGCGTCAAACCGGTTGCGGAATAATCGTCGAANNCGCTCGGTCTCCGCATTTTTCAATAAGGCCAAATGGGGTTTTACGGCCGCCGCTTGCCAGCGCGCCTGGTGGCGGTTGCCGCTCAAAGAGCGCAGGGCGTCCGCCGCTGCCAGGTACTGCAGATCCGCTTGCGTCAAGCCGGTGCGTTGTGCCAGATCCGCCAGAGACAAAAATCGCTTTTGCCCACGGCAAGATTCGATGGCCTTGGCTTTTTTTTCGTCCAGGCCTTTGATTCGGCGAAAACCCAGACCCACCGCCCAACCCTGACGACTATTTGCGGATTGCTGCGTGGATTGCTGCGTGGATTGTTGCGCGGATTGCTGCGCGGATTGCAGCGTGGATTCCAGGCTGTGATCGTAAAAGCTTGCATTGATATCCACGGGCAAAACCTGAATATCATGGCGCAATGCGTCCTGCACCAGTTGTGAAGCGGAGTAAAATCCCATGGGTTGGCTATTCAATAATGCGCAGTAAAACGCCGCGGGATAATGACATTTTAACCAGGAAGAGGCATAACACAGTAAGGCGAAACTGGCGGAATGGGATTCGGGAAAACCGTAACCGCCGAAACCTTTGAGCTGTTCGAATAGACGCTGCGCGAATTCGCGAGGATAACCGCGGGCCTGCATGCCGGAAATAAATCGATTCTCGAACTGCGAAAGGTTGCCGTTTTTGCCCCAGGTCGCCATGGCGCGGCGCAGCTCATCCGCTTCGCCGCCGCTGAACCCCGCCGCCACCATCGCCAGGCGAATCGCCTGTTCCTGAAAAATCGGTATGCCCTTCGTCGATTGCAGCACTTCGCGAATCTCTTCGCTGTAATAGGTCTCTTCCTCCTCGCCGTTGCGGCGGCGCAAATAAGGGTGAACCATGTCTCCTTGGATGGGGCCAGGCCGCACTATGGCAATTTCAATGACCAGATCGTAAAAGTTCCTTGGTCGCAGCCGCGGCAACATGGACATTTGTGCCCGGGATTCCACCTGAAATACACCTATGCTGTCGGCGCGGCAGAGCATGTCATAGGTCGCGGGGTCTTCTCGGGGTATATCCTCCAGGCTGCGCACGTTCGGATTGCACCGGCCTACGTACTCGAGCATTTTTTTCAGCGCCGTGAGCATGCCCAGGGCCAGTACGTCCACTTTCAACAAGCGCATGGATTCCAGATCTTCCTTGTCCCACTGGATAATCGTGCGGTCGGGCATGCTGGCGTTTTCGAGGGGCACGAGATCGCTCACTTTATCTTGGGAAATAATAAAACCTCCCACGTGCTGGGACAGGTGGCGAGGAAACCCCTTGATCTGATTCACCAGGTGAAAAAAATAGAGCAATACGTTTTGTCCTGTGTCCAGTCCGGCGGCGGCTAACCGTTGTTGCAGATCCTTGCCGCTGTCCCACCAGGCTTGGGATTTGGCCAGATAATCCAATAGGCTTGGGTCGAGCCCCAAGGCTTTGCCTACGTCCCGGATGGCGCTGCGACTCCTATAGGTAATGACGGTGGC
>DJFO01000346.1 GCA_002432555.1 Marinagarivorans sp. UBA5870 | reverse complement strand
GTGTTGTTTTTCAATGAGGGAAGGAAGAAAAATGTTTTTATGTAGTTCTCGGGTTTAGCGCCCGAGCTGGATTTTATAGTTCAGATACCCAAGATTCCCCACCGGGCCGCTTTGCCAAGCGATCCAAATGCGGGCTCAGATTCTTGTCGGCATCAGGACTGCCTCGCCGTCCCTCTGCCTACCACCGCAGAATTTGTCACCAGGATGAGGTCACACCATCACCCGCACCAAACCGGCCCCAAAAAAACAGGGGCATAGCAAGCCACAAAACCTTATAAAGGTCAACGCTTAAAATGCAGCTTTTCACTGTCCGGCCACCGCTCGGCAGGCCGGCGTAGATTGGCGAGTATTGACGAAAAACCTTTTCCAGCTTTGTGACAAATTGTGGAGCCAGCCGCGCGCGAATGTTCTATCTTGCAACCTGTCCGCGGAAAATGTGCGCGGCGATTAATGTCTGAGGACGGAAATTAGCTTATTCTTGCTGTATTTTGGCGCAGCCAAACAGAGGAACTATTACGCGGGCGGGTCAGACCCCGCTGGCGAAGGACCGAGTTCGGCGCACATTGACGGGGCAAGTTCCGTTCTCAGGCCGCAACCTGCTCGGCTGTGCCCCCGGCGAAACACCGCGTCGCTTGCTTGACGCGGTGACCTGAGTTCATCTCCTATGACCAGAGACAAACTTGCTCACATCCGCCACGCTATCGCTCAGGCAAAAGAGGAAGAATCCAGGACGGGCGAATTGGCGACCTATCTTGCGGCTCTGATACCCGGCCTGCACAAGGCGATTGTTTTGCCCGAAAATCCCGCCCAGGCGCTGCTGCACTTCGTCATCCGCTACATCGAACAAGTCCCCGATTTTTTGCAGACGCTGAGTGAATTGATGCACGAGACCGGGATTGAGCAGCACGGCCGGGTATTTGTCACTATCGCCGAGGATTTTTTCCTGCAACCGCCGGAGCTGGTCCAACACGATCGCGGACTGAAAGCGCTGATTGACGAAGCCTACCTTGCCCATCGACTGATTGAAGAGGTGAACGATCGGCTATTGGTACTCTGCGGCGTGCCCCTGACCCCCATGGACATGACTCTGTCCAACATCATCGTCCACGATTTACTTGGTGAGTCTTTCGCCAATCAGCTGGACTTGGCAGTGCACTACGCGATAGAGACGCTATTTCAGCCGGGCAACCTCGAGTCCAATACCGACCTCGCCCAGTTCATCGCCCGACATAAAACCTCCGACTGGGCGGACAAGCTTCGCCACTGGCCCTGCTTGGCAGGCGATTCGGCCATCCACCTTGATTTTTCCGAAGGAATTTCCACCAAGATAACCCCGCACTAGGGTTTTTTGTCTTGCCCCGGCTGCGGGTCGATTAGGCGCACAGTCTGGGTTTCCGCCCGCACCTGTTCCACCGTGGTGTTGACGCGGGTCTGCATTTCCCGGACCGTCTGGCGGAAGCGCATGGCATCTTTGAACCCGCACTCGACGCACTCCCGGTAATCCATGTCGCCGTCCCTATAAACGACTATGCGATCAACCGCTTTACATTGCGGACAGGTCGCGCCGGCGATAAAGCGCTTTTTCCCGGCGCTCACGCGTCAAGTCCCGCGTGGCGCAGCAGCGCTTGGATATCGGGTTCGCGTCCGCGGAAGTTCTTGAATAAAACCATCGCGTCTTCTGCACCGCCCTGCTCGAGGATCTCATGTAAAAAACGCTGTCCCGTCGCCGGATCGAACAAGCCATTTTCTTCAAACGCGGCGAAGGCATCCGCAGAGAGAACTTCGGCCCATTTATAGCTGTAANNTTCAGCCCACTTGTAGCTGTAATACCCGGCCGCGTAACCGCCCGCGAAAATGTGAGTGAAGCCGTTCTGGAAGCGATTGAACGCGGGCGGGATCAGGACCGCCACCTCGCGGCGAACCTCGTCCAGCAGCGCCTGGACTCCGGTGAAACCCGGCCGACCGTACTCCATATGCAAGCGGAAATCGAAAAGGGCAAATTCGATTTGTCGCAGGATCATCATGGCCGCCTGAAAATTCCGCGCCGCCAGCAACTTGTCGATCATAGCCGCGGGTAGCGCCACGCCCGTTTCATAGTGGCTGGATAAGTCCTGCAGAACGCTCCGCTCCCAGCACCAGTTCTCCATGAATTGACTCGGCAACTCGACCGCATCCCACGCGACGCCATTGATCCCGCTCACCGCCGCCACGTCCACCTGGGTCAGCATGTGATGCAGACCGTGGCCAAATTCGTGGAATAAAGTCGTAACCTCGTAATGGGTTAGGAGGCTCGGCGTATCCCCGACCGGCGCGTTGAAATTGCAAACGAGATATGCGACTGGCAACTGCACACCTTCGCTGGTTCGGCGGCGAACCCGGCACTCCGCCATCCAGGCGCCGCCGCGTTTGCCCTCGCGGGCGAACAGATCCAGATAAAAATAGGCTACGGGTCTGCCATCGCGTTCAATTGCATAAAACTGCGCGTCCGGATGCCAGGTTTCCACTTGTGTCTGACGTTTTATCTCTATGCCGAACAGTTTTCGAACGAGGGCAAACAAGCCGTCGAGCACTTTCGGCAAAGTAAAATACGGCCGCAGAAGTTCCTGGGAAATCTGATAACGGGCCTGTTTTAGTTTTTCGGAATAGTAGGGAACATCCCATACTTCGAGGGTCTCGCTGCCATATTCTGTTTTGACCCAGGCGCGCAGCTCCGCGAGCTCCCGCTCGGCGCCCGGCCGGGCGGCGCGCGCCAATTCGCGCAAAAAGCCGATCACCTGGTCGGTGGTCTGCGCCATTTTCGCCGCTATGGAAAGCTCCGCATAATTGGCAAACCCGAGCAATTGCGCCAACTCCTGACGCAACTCGAGGATCTCCGAAATCAGTGAGGAATTGTCCCAGGCACCCGCTTTCGGTCCCTGGTCGGAGGCGCGGGTCATGTAAGCCGTGTAGATTTCCCGGCGCAATTCTCGGTCGTCTGCCTGGGTCATGACGGTGAGGTATACCGGTCCGTCCAACGTTAGCACCCAGCCATCCACCCCCTTACTTTTGGCCGCCTGGGCGGCGCCGGCAACCGCCGTCTCGGGCAGTCCAGCCAGTTGCTGGCGGTCCGTTATCTGTTTATACCAGCCCTGGGTAGCGTCCAACACATTGTTGGAGAAGCGGTTGGTCAGCTCCGAAAGCCTGGTCTGTATTGCCCCGTAGCGTTTTTTAGCCACCGCGGGCAAGTTGACACCGGCCAACCGGAAATCCCGCAGCGCGTTTTGGATTGTTTTTTGTTGCGCCTGGGTGAGTGCGGCGTATTCCTCGCTGACAGCCAGCCGCTCGTAGGCCGTATAGAGCGCGGTATTCTGTCCCATTTGGGTGTTGTAATCCGTCAAGAGCGCGATGCTCTGGTTATAGGCTTCTCGCAGGCTCGGGTTATTGGCGACGCCGTTGAGATGGCTGACCGGCGACCATGCCTGATTCAGGCGATCTTCCCGCTCCTCCAATGGCCACACCAGGTTGTGCCAGGCAGGTTGATCGAGCTCATCCAGTTGCCGTTGCAGTTCGGCCAAGTTGGCGGAGGTCAGTGCCTGCACCGCTGGCACCACATGTTCGGACTGGATGGTGGCAAACGGCGGCAGCTTGTGTGGTTGTAACAGAGGATTGTTGGCGGGCACTGCAGACATAGGAACGGACCTCGAGGCGACTCAACTATGGTTTATGATACGTGAAACTCGTTTGACAGGAGCAGCTTATGACCAATTCCCTGCGCGCCTACCGCGGCTTGTATCCCCGCCTCGGCCAGCGCGTTTACGTCGATTCCGCCGCGGTGGTCATCGGCGATGTCGAACTCGGGGACGACTGCTCAGTTTGGCCCTGCGCGGTAATTCGGGGCGATATGCACCGGATTCGGATCGGCGCCCGCACCAGCGTGCAGGACAATGCTGTTCTGCATATTACCCACGCCAGTGATTTCAACCCCGGTGGATGGCCACTGACGATCGGTGATGATGTCACTATAGGACATGGTGCTTGCCTGCACGGCTGTACCCTCGGCAGCCGAATATTGGT
>DJFO01000342.1 GCA_002432555.1 Marinagarivorans sp. UBA5870 | reverse complement strand
CTGTGAATTCCTATGTACGGATTAGCGAAAAAAGCCCTCTTCTGCCTTTCACCGGAATTGAGCCACGAGGTGGCGATGGACTGCCTGGGCGCCGCCCGCCGCCTCGGGTTGCTTAAATTAATGGGGGCGCGCCTGGAGCGCCCGGTGGAAGTCATGGGATTAAAATTTCCCAACCCGGTGGGCCTGGCCGCCGGCCTCGATAAAAACGGCGATTACTTCGAGGCGCTCGGCGACCTGGGTTTCGGTTTTGTGGAAATTGGCACTGTTACTCCCAAAGCCCAGGCGGGCAATCCCGAGCCGCGCCTGTTTCGCCTGCCAGAACAAAACGCGATCATCAATCGTATGGGATTCAACAATAAAGGGGTGGCGCACCTGGTCGACCAGGTGCGCCGGCGGCGTTTCACGGGAGTTCTCGGCATCAATATTGGGAAGAACAAGACCACTCCCGATGAGCAGGCACTCGCGGATTACCTGCTCGGTCTGCGGGCGGTTTATGCCTACGCGGACTACGTCACCGTTAATATTTCTTCGCCCAACACGCCGGGCTTGCGCGATTTGCAGTTTGGTGAATCGCTTGAGCACCTGGTTGCGGGGGTGAAGCAGGAGCAGGCGGCGCTGGCCGCGGCCTCCGGCCGCTACGTACCTATAGCGGTCAAAATCGCGCCGGACATGAACGATGATGCGGTCCGGCGCGTGGCCACTACTTTAGTGGATGCCGGCATAGACGCGGTCATAGCCACCAACACGACCCTCGCGCGCGAAGGCGTGGAAAATTCCCCGCACGCGGAAGAGGCGGGCGGTCTCAGCGGGGCGCCGCTGCGCGACCGGTCGACCCATGTCATACGGGTGCTGCGCGATCATCTGCAGGGCGCCATGCCCATCATTGGGGTCGGTGGGATACTGTGTGGCGGTGACGCCCGAGCCAAAATCGACGCGGGTGCTTCCCTGGTGCAGCTCTATAGCGGTTTTATTTATCGCGGACCGGAATTAATTGGCGAGTGCGTGCGCGCCTGTGCCCTTGAGCTCCCCGTTTCGTAAATGGGAATTATTGCCCCGGTTCCGTGACAAACCCCAGTTTGCCGATGCCGGACTTTTGCACCGCGGCCATCACTTGCACCACGTGTTCATAGGCGACGGTGCGCGCACCGCGCAAATGAACTTCCGGCTGCGGTTGCTGCCGGGCGGCTGCCTCCAACCGCAGATTCAACTCGTCGGGAGTCACTGGAGTTTCGTTCCAGTGGATCACCCCGGTCTCAGTGACGGCGAGAGAAATCGTATCCGGTTTGATTTCGTTGAGCGTGTTGTCCGCGCGCGGTAGATCCACTTTCACCGAGTGGGTAAGCACCGGCACCGTGATGATAAAAATGATCAGCAACACCAGCATCACGTCCACCAGGGGCGTCATGTTGATTTCACTGATGTCATTGCTCTCTTCGAGTCCGCCGCCGAAAGCCATGTTACACAGCCTCCGGCTGCACTGGTTTCAGCCTGGCGACCGGCGCCGGCACCTTGCTGCTGGTCGGTGGGGCGCCGGTAATCAAGTAGGCGTGCAGCTGGTGCGCGAAGCGGTGCAACTTGGAAAGAATTCCTTTATTGCCGCGATTGAGAGCGTTGTAGCCGAGCACCGCCGGTATCGCCACGGCGAGACCGAACGCCGTCATGATCAGCGCCTCGCCGACGGGACCCGCCACTTTGTCAATGCTCGCCTGGCCGGAAATGCCGATGCCCACCAGGGCGTTGTAGATACCCCAGACGGTGCCGAACAAGCCGACAAAAGGCGCGGTGGAACCCACCGACGCCAGCACGGCGAGCCCGCGCTGCAACCGCTCGGCACTTTCGTCGATCGATCCGCGCAGACATGCCGTCAGCCAGTCCGCCAGGGGCAGGTGCCCGTGCAAGTCGGTTTTGTGATTGGTGTGGTGGTCGAGGGCGGCCTGCCCTTCCTCCGCCAGGTGGCGAAAATGATTGTCCGGCCGATTGTCACCTAGCACATGAAGGCCCTCGGCAAAACTCTGGGAATGCCAGAAGTCCGCGAGCGCGCGCGCCGGTCTGCGCAGCTGCATGAGTCCCCAGGCGCGCACGACAATCACGTACCAGGAAGCAATGGACATCAACAGTAGCACTATGGCGACCACCTTGATCACCAGGTCACCTTCGGCCCAGAGAGCTTCGATTCCGTAGGGGTTGTGCATTTTGAGATACCTCTTTCGAAAAAAAACTTAATTCAGGGAAAAATCCACGGGCTGCAGATACCAGAATTCGATGGGCACGTTACCGCGCCGTGCCGGGGTGTAGCGCCAGCGCTTAACCGCCTTCACGGCGGTTTCGTCGAGCCGCTTAAAACCGCTGGACTCTTTCACGCGCACTTCGCCCACAGTGCCGTCCGGCAAAATGAGGATTTCCAGCAGAACCGTGCCCTGTTCCTTCAGCCGTCGCGATAGCTGGGGATAAGCCGGTGCGGGGTTGTTCAGCTGGTTGGCATCCATCTGCGGCGGCGTAACCGTCGGGGCCGGATTCTGCTGCGGTTCGACCGGGGCAGCGGCGGCCTGCGGTGGCGGAGCTTGGGTTGGCGGCTCTTTCCGATTGGCTGAGGGCTCTCTCCGATCAGCCGAGGGCTCCGGAAGCTGTATGGCACGCTCTGCGGGTGGCGGTTTCACGGCAGGCTTTGGCAGAGGCGTTTGCGGTTTCGGCTTGGGTGGTTCCGGCTGCGGCGGTGGTTCGGGCGGTGGCGGAACCGGCGCGGGAGCCTCTGCGGGAGGGGGCGGCAGCAATATTCCCTGCACGGTTGGCAGTTCCACCTCCTGAGGTTGGGGCGCGGGAGCGGACAAGGCGTATCCAAGCGCGGCCACGTGGAGCGCCGCCACCAGCAGCAGGGCCGCCGTCGATTTAACGGATTCCTGCACTGCTCTCCTCCCGGCATTTCGCCGCCCGGGCCGGGCTCGCCGCTTTATGTTCGCTCATCTACTTCAGATCCAGGGCTTAAGACCGGCTCATTTTGCACAAAAACTATGCTCCCGACTGTGATCTATTTAATCTAAATGATAAATATTCGTATTTCAGGAGCCTGGCGCACTTTACCAGAAAGGGAGGTCGTGCGCCAGATCGGCACGATGCGCGAGACGGTGGCCGGCTGCAGGATCTCCATCGAGCGAGGACGCAGATTCTGGAACTTCGCGGGGCTTTTGAGTGGGGCTTTGAGACAGCGAGGGAATTGTGCGACAGCCGCGTTGACTGCGGTCGCTTGGGATAGCACGGCGATGTAGCCCCATATGATTGGGTTGACGAAGGAAGTGTCCATCGACTGGAGGAAAATACAGTATGTCTGGCCCCGTGTCGCCAGCGTGCGAAACTGGCCCAACATTTGAATAACATTTACGCACTGAGTCGACGGACAATATCCATTGCAAAATAAATCGCCGGCTTAATTCGAAACTGAATGAGGAAACAACTATGAATATGCGAACTTATGATCGTAGCGATGACGTTAAATACCTCAACGTATTTCTGCAGAACGAACTTTCTGCAGTAGAAACCTACAATCAGTGCATTCGCAAAATCGACGATGCACAAATTGCGTCCGGTTTGGCAGATTTACAAAGCTCCCACCAACGCCGCGTCCAGCTGCTTCGCGAAAAAATCCGCGAACTCGGCGGCACGCCTAAAGATTCTTCCGGCATGTGGGGCAGCTTTGCCAAAATGGTAGAAGGTAGTGCAAGCCTTATGGGCGATCGCACCGCCATTTCCGCCTTAGAGGAGGGTGAAGACCGCGGCCGCGATGACTACATCGAAAAGAGCGATGATCTTTCCCCTGAGTTACAGCGCTTCATCAACGCCGAATTGCTGCCTGAGCAGCGCCGCAGCCACGATATGTTGAACCGCATTCAGCAAATGCTCCATTAATCCAACGGATCGCTCGGCAGGCTTCGGCCTGCCGAGTGGTTGTTTCGCTGGGTCTTCCCATGCGGCCCCTGTCCCGCGATTTGTTATCAGCTACATCTGATTTTCGCTGCGTTTGAGTTTGGGTTTATTCTTCTCTGCTCGTCTCCGCATAAAACCGCGCGCACTCAGCCTCTTGTGGTCGTCCGCCAAATTGCTATAACGCGAAATTCGCCGAATCATCTCCAAGTTTCAGCGGTCTTTTAGTTAACATGTCATTCTCTGATGCGCGCTTCGCCGGCGGAATTATTTCGGTCGGTGGATTGGTCTCTATAAGAGCAACCGCATTGGCGCGTCAGGAAGGTCCTCCGTGGAGAAGTGGGTGAGAACTTTATGAGACAAAAAAATATTTACGAGGCGCGTTTCGCCGACCGCCATGCGGCGGGACGAGAGCTCGCGCGGCAAATCCATTCCCGCCACTGCTTACAGGATTCCGCCATCGTCCTCGCGCTGCCGCGCGGCGGNNGCTACGAAGTAGCCATGGCCCTGCAACTCCTGCTCGACGTCATGGTGGTCCGTAAACTCGGGACTCCTGGGCATGAGGAGGTCGCTATGGGAGCCATCGCCGGGGGCGGTATCCGCTTCTTGAACAAGGATGTGATAGCTGCGCGGCAAATTACTCCGCAGACTATCGACCAAGTAGTGGAGTGGGAGGAGCGTGAACTCGAGCGGCGCGAGCGGCTTTACCGCGGCGAGCGGTCCCGGCCCGATTTACGCGGACGGCAGGTAATATTGGTGGACGATGGACTGGCAACCGGCGCCACCATGCGAGTGGCAATCGAAGCGGCGCGCCGCCTGGGTGCCGACCACTTAATCGTGGCGGTGCCTGTGGCGCCTTTGCAGGTAGTTGAGCAGCTGGCTACGCTGGCGGAAGACGTGGTGTGTCTGCAGAGCCCGCGGCAGCTTTTCGCCGTCAGTTTATGGTATCGCAGTTTTGGGCAGACGCCGGATCAGGAGGTGCAGGCGCTGCTGGCAGAATTCTGGAGCGAAGAAAAACAGATCTACAAGCTCGTGAGGTAACCGCCAATGTACACTTCCGTCAAAAACGAATCCCGCACCATTGACACCGTTCGATCCAGCGCCATAGCCCTCGCCAACGCGGTGGACGATTACACCCCATTGTTGAACCGATTACAGACCAAAACCCTCCTGCTGCTCGGCGAGGCGACCCATGGCACTCATGAATTTTACGCAGCGCGTGTCGCCCTGACCAAGCGCTTGATCACCGAGCAGTCCATAGCGGCGGTCGCCATCGAAGGCGATTGGCCGGCAGCGTTCCGAGTCAATCGTTATGTTCGCTGGCAAGGGGAGGATACCAGTGCCGAGGAGGCCCTCGGAGGGTTTGCACGTTTTCCTTTGTGGATGTGGCGCAATACGGTGATGTTGGAATTCGTCGAGTGGCTGCGGCGGTATAACGAAGCACGCAACCCGGCTCAACAGGTCGGGTTCTACGGATTGGATATGTACAGCATGTATGAATCGGTCGCGCTGGTCCTCGAGTACCTGGACAAGGTGGATCCCGCTGCGGCCCGTCAGGCGCGCACACATTATGCCTGCCTGGATTCCCCCGAAACCGGCGGAGCGGAAGCAATCGCATGCGCGGACAAAGTTATCGCGCAATGGGTGCATCTGCGCCGACAATCGCTGGTGTACGCGACTCCGGGGGACTGGCGTGCCGAAGACGAACATTTTGCGGCCGAACAAAATGCGCGCCTAGTGCATACGGCGGAGGCGTATTACAGGCAGATGCTCGGCTCCAGAACCAAGACTTGGAACTTGCGCGATGCTCATATGTTCGAGACCCTGTGCAATCTGCAGCAGTTTTTATCGCGCAGGTTATCGGCCCCCGCCCGCATTGTGATTTGGGAGCACAACTCCCATTTAGGCGACGCGCGGGGCACCTCCATGTGCGAGCGGGGCCAATACAACGTTGGCCAGCTCGTGCGGGAAAAGTTTGGCGATCAGGCCTATCTCTTAGGGTTTACGACACACTCGGGAACCGTGACCGCCGCGTCGTCTTGGGATGGCCCGGCCGAACTTAAGCAGGTGCGCCCGGCGCTGCCGGAAAGCATTGAACACATTTTTCATTCGGTCCGGTTGCCTGCTTTTTTTCTTCCTCTCACCGGCGAGGCGCACGATGTTTTTAGTACTTCCTACCTTCAGCGCGCGATTGGGGTTCTGTACTTACCGCACACGGAGCGCGCCAGCCATTATTTCCATTGCCGTTTGGCCCGCCAATTTGACGGAGTAGNNGAGCCTCTAGACGCCGTTTCGCTTTGGCGCGGCGGCGAGGAACAGACCTATCCTTTTGGAACCTAGCCTCGGGCACCCCTTAGGATTTTGGGTGTTTACGGTAGTGCGCCTCGAAGCCGATATACAGAGGCAGGCTGAGCAGTAGAGGCACCAGATAAAACACGCAGCGATAAGCGAATACACCGGCGATCAATTCGTGTTTTGGCACCTCTCCTGCCAGCAGTGCGACGAACACGGCTTCCAGGACTCCAAGCCCCCCCGGCACATGGGAGAGAGCTCCGGCGACGCAGCTAACTAAGAGAACGGCGTATACCGTAGGAAACGCTAGTTTTTCCGGCATGAACTGGTAAATGACAGTCGCCATCAGGGTCCAATGAACGCACGCGACGGCGAGCTGGAGTAGGATGATATGCCCCGGCGGCAGGGTAAAAGTTTGCTGCCGTACGCGATATTCCCGTTGTTTGCCGAAAAAGCAGAGCGCCACATAGGCGATGACTATGGCTAAAAACACGGCGCCAATGAGCTGAAGTGAGGTACTTCCCACCCACCAGCTTTTGGGGGGATTGATGGTACCCGACACAAACAGGCCGCCGGCAAGCAGAAAATAACCGAGCCAATTGCTGCTGACGGTAATCGCCAAGATGCGGGTGACGTCCGCGTTTTTCACTCCGAGGCGCGAATAGAGCCGATAACGAAAGGCGACGCTGCCCACTAGGGCGCCCAGGTTTAAATTGCAGGCGTAACTGATCCAGGCAGCGAGCCAGGTTGCCAAAGCGCTGATTCGCAAGCCCAAGAGATAGCGGCCGAATAAATCATAGGCCGCGTACGCCGAGTAACAGGCAAAGCCGAGCGCAAAACCCGTCAGCAGTGAGGTGATTTTAGTGTTGCGCAAAGTTTCCAGCACCTTCTGCCACTCGATGGTCGCGGCGCGATCGACGAGCAGATACGCAATAAGAAGAAAAAATGCGATCGTCAAGATTCGCTTGAGTAACGCGCTGTGGTCGCCTACCCAGCGCCGCACTTCGATCCATTGTTGCTTGCGCCAAGTCTCACCCATTTGCATATCACACCTCACTCAGGTCGCTATAATCCCGTTTGCGGGTGATTTTCCGCATGCGCGTTGCTTCGGGGTATTGTTGGGTGAGCGCCCGTTCGCGCATGGCTGTATCTTCGAGATCGAAGCGGGATTTAATTTCGCGGATCGTCGGATTGTGCGCTGGAAACCAGCCGGCGAGCGAGGGCCAATGGCGCATGATATGGTACGAAAAGAAATTTTTGGTCAGATGCACAAAACTGCGACCGCTCAACCAGCGGCTTTCGATCAACCGGCTCGCTTTGATCAATTTGAGCATTTGACCAAACAACTGCTGGTTAAACTGACGGTCGAGCACCACGACGTTCGCTTCGAGGTTAAGGGCGAGACTCAAAGGATCTAAGTTGCTTGACCCGATGGTGGACCAGTCGTCGTCGATCAATGCGATTTTTGCGTGCAGCGGCCGCTCGAGATATTCATAAATTTTAATCCCGTCCACGGTCAGCTTGTCATATAAGCAGCGCGCCGCTCGCAGTGCCAGCGGAATATCCGGCTCACCCTGCAGGATGATAGCGACTTCGACACCTCGCCGGGCGGCTTGGCGCAGCGCGCGCAACATGCGAAAGCTTGGAAAGAAATAGGCATTGGCAATATAAATCCGTTTGCGCGCTTTACGAATGCCAAGAAGATACGCTTTTTCGATGTCATTCCGGTAGTGGCGGTTATCGCGCGCGACAAATGCGATCGCCGCATCGCCCGCTTTCGGGGTGTTGCTCAATGTGTGCTGCAGTTCGCCCAGATGCCGGTCGTGCGCGTCTTTCACGTAAGCTTTACATAAGTGGCGAATTCGCGGCACTACGGGACCTTCAATCTCCGCGGCATAGTCTTGTTTGGCCTGGCTGCCGTATTCGGTCATGTGCTCATGACAGAGATTTATCCCACCAATGAGAGCGTAACGATTGTCGATTACCGCTAGCTTGCGATGTAGCCGGCGGAACAATTTTGGACGCGCGTTGAACCAGCTTGGCTGGGGATCGAAAATTTGGAAAATGGCACCTGCCTCGGTCAATTTCTGAATATACTCGTTATCGAGGAAGAAGGTTCCGTAGCTATCGGCGGTCACACTGACCCACACCCCGCGCCGGGCGGCTCGGGTCAATGCGCGCAACAGCGCTTTGCCGACGCGATCATTGCAAAGAATGAAGGTTTCGATAAAGATTTCTTTTTTCGCCCGGTTAATGCGGCGGATCAACTGGGGGAAAAACGTTTCACCATTCTCCAACAGGGTAATCCGGTTGCCACTCTCGAATCGTTTATTACCTTGATAGAGCTCGAACATACTGGGTCCTCAAAAAATAATTTCTGCGAGCAGAGGTTTATGATCCGACAGGTGCGACCAGGGTTGGTTGGGTAGCACCACGGGGGTCACGGTGCGGGCGGATCGAATGTAAATCCGGTCCAGGCGCAGCACCGGAAAATTCGCTGGAAAGGTTCGCGCCGGTTTGCCGTAAACTTGTGTGAAGACTTCCTTGAGCCCCGATTTCTCCTGGAGCTTTGACTGCCCCTTCATGCGCCAGTCGTTGAAATCGCCCGCGACGATCAAGGGTTCGTTTTCATCAATCGAATTAATCAAATCACAAAGCATCTGCAACTGTAGCTGTCGGTGGTTTTCGCGCAGACTTAAGTGTACGCAGACAGTGTGCAGCGATCGGCCAGGCTGGGTTTCCAGAACAGAGTAAAGCAGTCCGCGGCGCTCCATGCCGTTCAGCGAAATATCGTGATTTTCCCATTTGACGATCGGGTATTTGCTCAGGAGGGCATTGCCATGGTGGCCGTCAGGGTAAACCGCGTTGCGACCGTAGGCGTAAGAATGCCAGATGGCGTCGGCAAGAAATTCGTATTGCGGTTTATGGGGCCAGCGTTCGCGGTGCCGCTTCGACCACGCGTGGTGTTCTCCGAGCACCTCCTGCAGAAAAACGACATCCGCCGATAAGGTCCGCACCGCCGTGCGCAATTCCGGCAGGATGAAACGACGGTTAAACGTCGTAAATCCTTTATGAGTGTTTACCGTCAGGACTTTTATCGACATCGGCGGCTTTTCTGGCATGAGTCAACTCTGTATTTTTTACAAAAGGTTTAGAGAAAATGCTTAAAAAACAATGGCTTTCGCCGATTAGTATCCGGTGCTCTGCTTCGTTTGCACAATTGATGCCTGAGCGATACCCTTTGAAAAAATTCTGTCGAGTCGTTGTTGCGGTGGCGACTGGACGGCGATTTGGTGCGAAGGGGCGGTGGTTTGCAGGCTAAGAGAAGATACGAATTGGGGGCGCACAAAAAAGTAAAGCCCGCGTGGAGCGGGCATTACGTCGAATGGTGGAGCTAGCTAATAGAAGGGTGCTCCCTGCACCCGCTAAAGCCGTGGACGTCGGCCTGCAACGGCGAAGACAATTGCCAAAATAATACCGACTACGAAAAGGATCCAGGCGATATTGGTTGCTGTACCTGCGACTCCAGTGAAGCCGAGAACTGCAGCAATCAATCCTATTACCAAGAACGTAAGTGCCCAACTAAACATATCAAATCCTCCGGAAGAGTTTTTGTCGCTATGGCAGAAACTGCCATATGTATCGGTTTTTGCACAGTCTGTGCCAAATATCAAAAATTCATGGCAAAGCCTGTAATCCCGGTGATTGACCGTGCCGAAGGACTGGGTTGACGGGTGGGGGAGAGCGGTTTTTTTGTAATCTCTGATGCGATCCGGGAAAATATTACTCAGGGACGTCTGTCGGTTAAGCACAAGGACCTCTGTGGGCAAGAAGTGGGGAAGAAGTGGGTATAAAGAGGGCACGGGAGCAGCCGGAACGTCTTTCCTGGCGCCCGTGCCCAGAGTTATTTGTCGCGTCTCTCTAACGTCCTCGTTGAGCAGCCCACCTTGCGGACCACAACCCGGAATTTGCTATATTACTTTTCAAGGACTAGTCACTCACGTAGAGTGAACGCGCGCGGGCACGAGCGCGAACAAGCGCGAACAAGGGGCACGGTTAAGTCGCAGCCAGCAGATCATACTGCTGCGTCCGGTGCGGAAATGCGCAGCTCATATAACCTTGGGACCACGTTTCTCAACAGGTAAAATACTTTCACTCCATCAAAGGAATTCAACATGAAACTAGAAGTAGGCGGATTTTTTGGATTTATTTTGTTGATCTGCGTCATCTATGCAATCGTCAAGACAATTCAAAGCCGGGCAAGCACGGGAAAAAAAGTCCTATGGATTGTGGTTTTATTGGTGCTGCCGCTACTCGGTTTCATTTTGTGGCTCATCTTCGGGCCCAGGGGCAACTAGAATCACGCGCCGCCTGGGGCAAACGGCTCCAGGCGCAGAGGATTTCATTCATGCGGATGTCGTAACGGGGTGGAATATGCGCTGGCTATTAATGATTGCCGCTTTGGGCCTAAGTTCCTGTGCCCGAGTGCCTACGGGGATTCAGCCGGTGGCAGAGGTTGCGGTGGAGTCTTATCTGGGAAGCTGGTATGAAATCGCGCGTCTCGACAATAAATTCGAAAAGGGTCTTTCCCATGTGACCGCGGATTATTCCTTGAACCCGGAGGGGAGCATTACAGTGCGTAATATGGGTTTTTCGTCGATAACTCAAAAATGGGAAGAGGCGGTCGGACGCGCCGAGTTCGTCGATTCGCCTCCATCTGGCCGTTTGCGCGTCAGCTTTCAATGGCCTTTTTACAGCTCCTATATCATTTTTAAATTGGACCCCACTTACTCGGTGGCCTATGTGGCAGGGGGGTCCAAACAATATTTATGGTTGTTATCCCGAAGTCCGCAGATTGATCCGGCCGTCTTGGCTGATTTCAAGGCGTCTGCCGCAGGGCACGGATTCGACCTGAGCCGGCTTATCATCGTCAACCAAGAGCCTCTCGACTGATGGTCGTGAATTCAAAGTGTCCGCCTGTGGTGTGTGGCTTGCATATTTCTTCCGCGCTTCTTGAACGACCTTTGCGAAATTTTCACTGATTGAGGAGGGGTAGATATGTTGCGCCACCATCTAGCACTCAAATTTTTCACCCTCGTCCTTATTGCCCTGGGTGCATTAGCTGTCCCGCGGAACCTTGGAGCCTTCCCGGGAGTGGGCACTCTCTGCGTGTCGGCTGAGCAATAAGCGAGCGGGCTTTACTTCACTGACCTTCCTCCTGCCTCTGGAACGCTTCGGTTGTATAGGTTCGGGAAGATACCACTGCAGGAGGTATAGCTAGGCGTTGAAGGCTTTACAAGATCCTTTTGCAGAGTTTACAAACCCATGCCTCGTCATTTATATAGCTCTTCTGTCATCCGTTGAACGCGGGTTGAAAACATTCAGAATTTGCGCTTATTTCCAAGTTTTTTCATATGGCACGAAGTTTGATCGCGAAGTGTGACCATGCCCCAAGAGTTTGCCGCTGACGAAAACAAGACCAAGCGAGACACCAAGAGCCGGGTTTCAGAGGCCTCTCTCGATAACTACCCAAAGAAGAACAAGGTTTACTAACACGAGTGTTGTCAGCATGAATAAATTGTTTTGTAGCCTCTATAGTTCGTTCGGCCATAGATTTCCTTTCAAGCAGGTTTACGAAAAAGGTTATTTTTCTCGCCCTTTCGATAAAACCAAAAAGAAATTATTGTTTTTGTATCGCCCGAACAATCCGGTCGCTTTCAGCCAGCTCAACCCCTTTCTGTTTTATGAACGGGACATAGCAGCGGACTTCGACGTGAGCGTCCGCGCACTGCCTATGGATCAATGGGAATCTTCAGGGTTTCGTAACGCTGATGTGGTGTGCGTGCAAACGGGCTTCGATCTGACGGATTTCGAAGCGGGTGAGCTGTTTCGCTCTATCCGAAGGTATCACCCAGATGCCCGGCTCGTGTATTTTGACTGGTTTGCCCCCTTGCACCTGCCCTTGGCCAATATGCTGGACCGGCACGTTGACCTCTATGTAAAACGCCAGGTTTTTCAAGACCTGAAGCAGTATCATCAGCCAACCTTGGGGGATACGAACCTCACGGACTATTACTGCAGAGAATATAATCTGGATTGCAAGGAGCATCTCTTTTCAATCCCGCCGAAATTTTTCCAGAAATTGGTTTTGGGTCCGGGCTTGTTTACCGGCAGCTATCTGCTAAATGGATTCGCGCGGGGCCAGTACCCAGACCATACAAAAACAATCGATATGCACGCGCGTTTCGCTACCAAGGGCACCCCTTGGTACACTGCAATGCGCAACGAGGCATTGCGCGCGTGCACCGATCTAAACCACAGTGGGGTCTTGACCGGCAATGGTGTGTCGCGGCAGCAGTATCTGAGGGAACTCAGCAGTTCGAAAATGTGTTTCAGTCCATTCGGATATGGTGAAGTTTGTTGGCGAGATTTTGAATCAATCTTGTTGGGCTCGCTCTTGATCAAACCGGAAATGAGTCATGTGCGAACCGAGCCGAATATTTATATCAGCGGAGAAACCTATATTTCGGTAGCCTGGGACCTTTCGGATTTGCAGGAAAAGGTTGAGTTTTACGTGAATAATACCTACGAACGCAACCGCATCGTGGGCAATGCCAGACAAATAATGGGCGATTATGTCAGGACCAAAGCCTTTGTCAAACAGATGGCGCCGGTCTTTCACTTAGCGCATCGGGAGCTGGTGGTGCAGCCGGCTCAGAAGGCTCAGTTGGATGTCCTTCCACTTCGCGCGCGGGTGGAGCCGCGGACTGAAGATGGCGCTGCTCCCTTACGGGGCATGCATCGGCGAAGAGGCTAGCTTTTTCCTGAAGTCCTCAGAGGCGCGACCATCAGCAGCGGCTCAGCAGCGGCATTGTTGGGTGAAAGAGCTAGGT
>DJFO01000337.1:9750-27389 GCA_002432555.1 Marinagarivorans sp. UBA5870 | reverse complement strand
GTTGCTCAAATCGAGTCCCAGGACGGCCCGCGGTGCAATGTTGAGCACTATCTGACCATCTTTGTTGACGTACTGCTGAGGAACTTCCACGCCCTCCGCCCGGGCGAAGACCACCAAATAGGGCGTGAGGGAATTATCCACTATCCATTCGTACAGAGCGCGAATGAAATACGGACGGCTGGAACTCATAGTCGATTTGGTCACTGATAATCCACCTGATCTACGCAAACCATCAACCGGCGTTGATGGATCTTTCCCAATCCGTAAGACTGCCGACAAACGAGTCCCGCTTAAAAACGCGCTGCATATAGTCCAACAGCGGCTGAACCTGGCGCGTGCGCGGCAAATTGATATCGAACGATGGCAACCGCCACAAGATCGGCGCCAGGCAGCAATCCAGCAGGGAAAACTCCGGGCTCATAAAAAACGGCTTCTCCGCGAAGATCGGCGCTATGGCGATCAGTCCTTCAGCCAAACTCTTTCGAGCGGTTGCCAATTGATCCTTGTTGCGGCTGCGCACCAGGATATCCACGTAAGGACACCAGTCCAACTCCACTCGATGCATATACTGGCGTATTTCCGCCCGCGCCACCGGGTACACCGGCAGCAGCGGCGGGTGCGGAAAGCGTTCGTCAAGATACTCCATCATGACGCGAGATTCGTACAATGTAAGATCGCGGTCCACTAAGGTCGGCAGGGAATTATAGGGGTTGTGTTCGCTCAGTTCCCGTGGAATCTGTTGAGGATCCACCGTCACGACATCAACCCCGACACCCTTTTCTCGCAGCACTATGCGAACACGATGACTGTAATGGTCCCTGGCGTCCGAGAACAGCGCCATCGAAGAACGTTTGGCCGCACCGACCATGATTTATGCACCTCTTATATCCGCAGGGTGAAATCCAACCGGCATGACACCGCGATNNTTAATGCACGTCCTTCCAGTATTCGCGATTCAAAAGCCAAGTGAAGATCAGCAATACCAGCAAAAACAACATGACATAGATACCGGCTCGCTCGCGCCCGGCCGCACCGGGTTCGCCGACATATTCCAGGAAGTTGACCAGATCGTACACCACCTGCTCGAACTCCTCGCCGTTCATAGAGCCTTTAATATCGCCGACAACCAGGGACCCGCAAGCTTCGCTTGTCGCCTCGCCAACGGCGTTGCGCTCGGTGTGCCCGTGGCCGTCACGTTTGGGGCCCGGGGCGCATTCCAGTAGGCCCTGCAGCTCCAGCATCACGTGGGGCATACCGACATTGGCAAACACTTTGTTGTTGACGCCGGTCGGGCGGGTCTCATCCTTATAGAACGTCAGCAGATAGGTATACAACCATTCGGGCGACCTTGCGCGCGCCACTAAGCTGAGATCGGGAGGGGCCGCGCCAAACCATTGCTTCGATTTTTCCGGCAGCATGGAGATCGACATGAGCTCGCCGATTTTCTGTTCAGTGAAAATCACGTTTTCGAGCATCACGGTCTCGGGGATGCCGAGATCCTCCGCGACCCGGCCATACCGTGAGTAACCGGCGGCGTGGCAGCCCATACAGTAGTTAGCAAAATATTTGAGGCCCCGTTGCAGGGATTCCTTATTCTGCACATCGAATTCCTGCCGCGGTTCCATGCAGGCTACTTCGCCGCAGGGGCCACCTTCAGACGCGCCCACCGCTTTGATCGGCAGAATGACCAACACCAGGAAAAGCGCTAAACCGGCGGCTACAAGCCCCTTGCTCAGACCGGTCATTTGCACGCGGTCCGGGACTACTAGGCACTTCTCACGGCGAGTCCAGAAGGGCATGCCGATAAAGTAGGCGAAATAGACCAGGGTGCAAACCTGAGCCAATATGGTTCGACCGGGGGTGGAAGGTTTAACTCCCAGGTAGCCCAAAATCACAAAAGACGCGGCAAATACAATCAGAGCGACTCGGCTGACGGTGCCCTTGTAGCGGATGGATTTCACGGGGCTCTTATCCAACCAGGGCAGCACGAACAGAATGGCAATGGCCGCGGCCATAATCACAAAACCCAAAAATTTTGAGGTGAGGGGACCTATGTCGATCGTCACCGCGCGCAACATGGCGTAGAAGGGAGTGAAATACCATACGGGCGCAATATGGTCGGGCGTTTTCAGGCCGTTGGCCTGTTCGAAGTTGGCGTACTCGATGAAAAAGCCGCCCATCTCCGGCGCGAAGAAAATCACTCCGCAGAAGGCAAACAGGAACACCGTTACTCCCACCAGATCGTGCGTGGTGTAGTACGGATGGAAAGGGATGCCGTCCAGCGGGATGCCGTTTGCGTCTTTGTGTTTTTTGATTTCCACCCCGTCAGGATTGTTTGAGCCCACTTGGTGCAACGCCAGAATATGCAGCACCACCAATGCGAGCAAAACAATGGGAAGGGCGACCACGTGCAAGGCGAAAAAGCGATTGAGTGTTGCACCTGAAATCAAATAATCCCCGCGAATCCATTGCACCAGATCCTCACCCACGACCGGAATAGCACCAAAGAGATTTACAATTACCTGAGCGCCCCAGTAAGACATCTGGCCCCAGGGTAACACGTAACCCATGAAGGCTTCCGCCATAAGCGCGACGTAAATCAGCATTCCGAAGATCCACACCAGCTCCCGCGGCGCTTTGTAAGAGCCGTACATCAAGCCGCGGAACATGTGCAGGTAGACCACCACGAAAAACGCCGATGCTCCCGTTGAATGCATGTAGCGCAAAATGTTGCCGTAGGGTACATCGCGCATAATGTATTCGACCGAAGCGAAGGCACCCTCGGCGGAAGGTTCATAATGCATCGTCAGCCAGATGCCGGTCAGCAATTGATTGACCAATACCAGCAGCGACAGCACGCCGAAAAAGTACCAGAAGTTAAAATTCTTTGGTGCATAGTACCGCCCCATATGGGTATCCCATGCGCGTTGCACGGGCAGACGGTAATCGATCCAAGTCCACAAACCACTAAGCCACTTCGTCATTGGATCACGCCTCCTGATCTACGCCGATAAGAATTACGGTATCGCTGAGATACTTGTGGGGGGGAATTTCCAGATTGATCGGCGCCGGAACGCCCTTGAGTACCCGGCCTGCCAGATCAAACTTGGAGCCGTGGCACTTGCAAAAAAAACCGCCCTGCCACTCCACGTCGCCACCTATGTCCAGCGAACCTACGGTCGGCTGATAGCCCGGCGCACAACCAAGGTGCGTACACAGGCCGAGCAATACGGCGAATTCTTCTTTTATGGAGCGGGCTTCATTTTGCGCATACGCCGGCTGCACGGACTTTTCCGATGCCGGATCGCGCAGCGTCGGCTCCATCACTTTTAACCCCGCAAGAGCTTCCGCTGTGCGGCGCACTATGTACACGGGCTTGCCACGCCACTCGACAGTCACCATCTGCCCCGGCTCAATCTTGGCAACATTCACTTCGACCGGAGCACCGGCAGCCTTCGCTTTGGCGCTGGGGTTCCAGGAGCCGACAAAAGGCACTGCGGCGCCGACAACCCCCGCAGCCCCCACTACGGACGTCATCGCCGTTAGAACGCGACGACGCCCTTGGTTTACACCGTCATTACTCATGACGCAAATCTCCCCGTGACAGCTTTATAAAGACAAATTGGAATGGATAAAAACAACTGAGCCAAAAACGCGGGGATCACTTATTAATTTGAATTGTCCCTCGCCCGCGGCTACTCGCGGCGGTGCCGAATCGAAATGTATGACCCAAGTGCCCACGAAAAAATGGCAACATGGTAATGAAAATACCCAGTCCTTACAAGGAAATACACGCCCACCGACCACTTGGGTGCAGGCGCCTAAAAAGTGAGCTCGCAGCAGTGAGGAATAGCCAAAAAAAAGCCCGACTTTGGTCGGGCTTCGCTTGCAACACCGGCGTGTCGCAACCAAATCAACGCTTGGAGAACTGCNNTTCGCGCGAGTCGCGAGTCACGTAGCCGGCTTTGCGCAGATCGGAACGCATGCCTTCGTCATAGGCCATGAGCGCGCGGGTGATGCCGTGACGAATCGCCCCGGCTTGGCCGAAGCTGCCGCCGCCAGCGACCGTGATCTTAAGATCGAATTTATCGGTGTTGCCGGTCAGTTCGAGCGGTTGACGCACGATCATCCGCGCAACTTCGCGGCCGAAATAATCTTCCAAGGTGCGGTCATTGATACTGATATTGCCGCTGCCCAGAGAAATGAATACACGCGCAGTAGCGGTTTTGCGACGACCCGTACCGTAAAATTGTTCACCTGCCATATATCAGCTTCCGTTAAAAGTTGAGTTCTTGGGGTTGCTGGGCGGCGTGCGGATGCGCATCACCGGCGTAAACCTTCAGCTTCTTGAAGATCGCTCGACCCAGTGGCCCCCGCGGCAACATGCCTTTGACGGCGCTCTGGATGGTCATCTCCGGGGCTTTGATGATCAGCTTTTCAAAGCTGATGGATTTGATACCGCCGGGGTAACCGGTGTAGTGATGGTAGATCTTGTCTTTTGCTTTATTACCCGTTACTCGCACTTTCTCGGCATTGATCACGACTATGTAATCGCCGGTGTCGACGTGGGGGGTAAATTCAGGCTTGTGCTTGCCGCGCAGGCGGTGGGCGAGCTCCGCAGCCAGGCGGCCGAGGGTTTTGCCTGAAGCATCAACAATGTACCAATCACGTTTTACTGATTCAGGTTTGGCGCTGTATGTCTTCATGTTGTAGGCCTTCAAACGTGGTACAAAATGGAATCCGGCAGAGCCGGAGTTTTACCGCTTGCCCAAAATAGGCGGGCAAAAAGGAGCGCGAATACTACATAAGGGCTGCCTGTTTTTCAAGCAGAATAATGGGGCGATCAAGCTTTGTGGGCGAGTGCGAGGTACTCTTCGCTTTGCATCTCGAGCAACCGACTAACGGTGCGCTGGAACTCGAAACCCAGCCGACCGTCCTGATACAGCGATGCCAGGGGCAGCGCTGCGGAGACCACGAGTTTCACCCGCCGGTCGTAGAACTCGTCCACCATATAGATGAAACGTCTGGCCTGATCATCGTTGCGCTGCCCCATAACCGGAACGTTGGCCACTACCACCGCGTGGTATTCCCGCGCGAGCACTATATAGTCGTTTTGGGAGCGCGGGCCGTCGCATAGCGCCTTGAAGTCGAACCACACCACATCCTCTGCTTCGTAGCGGGCATGCATCGGACGCCCCTCCACCTCCAAGGTCACATCGCGCCGCACCGAGTCACAAGCGAGCACCAGTCGTTCGAAGCACTGATGCAGCGCGCGGTCAGCGGCTTCATCCAAGGGTGTGTAATAGAGCTCCGCTTTCACGAGGGCGCGCAGCCGGTAGTCGATACCGCCGTCGACATTCACCACGCGGAGATGGGTGTTCAGCAAGTCGATGGCCGGAAGAAATCGCACCCGCTGCAGGCCGTCCTTATATAGGCCATCCGGCGCCATATTGGATGTCGCCACTAGGGTGACCCCACGGGCGAACAGGGCGCGGAGCAAATTCGCCAGGATCATGGCATCGGTGATGTCGGCTACGAAAAATTCGTCGAAGCAGATTACGCGCGCCTCTCCCGCCAGCACGTCGGCCACCCTATCCAATGGATTCTTTTCGCCTTTGAAGCGGGTGAGCTCCCCGTGCACCCGACGCATAAAGCGGTGGAAGTGGGTGCGCATCTTTTGTGGAAACGGCAGGGCCTCAAAAAAAATGTCCATCAAATAGGTCTTGCCGCGCCCGACTCCGCCCCACAAATAGAGTCCTTGCACGGGTTCGGAGGCGGCGAACCGCGACCTCAGCCATCCGGTCAAACCGCGGGATTTATGGGTCTCGGCGAGCAGCGTTTCGTACAACCGCTGCAGGTGTTCGATCGCCAGGCGCTGCGCCGCATCCGCCTGAAAGCCAGGTCTTGCCAGATCGCGCTCGTAGCGGGCTATGGGATTCTCACTCATCTCAGGATCCAGTCATCCTCCGGCAAAAGGCCGCGTACTTTAACGTGCGCCCGGATCCCGCGCAATTTGGACACGCCGCCAAGGCACAACTCATTTGCGCAAGTTGCGACACTTCGGGGTATCATTAAAAGGCGTGCAAACAAAATGCGTTCCACAGGTTTATTGGCGCAGCCACACGTACGCACTTTGAATGCCAACCATTGTCCATCGCCGTCGGTCGTTAAGGAGAAAGTTTTGTGTTTCCGTTAGAGAGCCTATTTATCGTGGGATTCATTGCGTTGATCATAGGCGCAGTCATCGGCGTGTTTGCCGGTAGAGTGTGGATCGCGCCCGAGCAACACAAAGAAATTGAACAACGCTTGGCAGAGGCGAAACGGGAATTGGAAAGTTACCAGCAAGATGTGGCCCAGCACTTTGGCGAAACCGCGCAAAAGGTACGCGAGCTGACGCAAAGTTATAGGGAACTGCACGAGCACCTTGCCCTGGGTGCGATGCAACTGACCAACACGGAGATCGGCCGCCAATTGTTTGCCGCTGGTGAAAATGACGAGGGTATGCAGAAGCTCAATCCGACCCAGATTGAACCGCCGCGGGACTGGGCACCGAAAATACCGGGTAGCCACGGTATGCTCAGCGAAGAATTCGGCCTGAAAGATGAAGACGACAACCTGGCTCTGCTTGAAAACGCAACCGCTGGGTCGCGACGCAAAAACTAACCGGGTGCCCGGATCCTTCGGGGCACCGCAACAAATCGCCCGCCGGAACCGACCGGCGGCATCCGGTCGCAGGTGACTGACGTATGTGGGCAAAATTTTTTGAGTACATTCGCTGGCCCGCGGTGCTGGGCCTGCTTATAGCCCTCACGGTGCTGCAACTGTTTCCGGAACTCAACCCGCGCGTTCGCAATCCCCAACCCACCCATCCTTCTTTTGTAGTGGCAGGCAATCACTACGAACATCAGGCGACGTCCTACGCCGAAGCGGTCAATCGCGCAGCGCCATCAGTGGTCAATATTTTTACTCGAAAAAAAATCAACCGCACCACCCATCGGATGTTCAATGATCCGCTGTTTCGCTATTTCTACAACAGCGCGGACATTCCGCGGCAGGAACGCATGCAGTCCGCGCTCGGGTCCGGGGTCATCATCAGTGAACAAGGCTACCTGCTGACCAACAACCACGTGATCCTAGGAGCGGACGAAATCGTCGTCCAACTGCAGGACGGCAGAGAGAGCAAGGCGCGGGTGATCGGGGTCGATATCGAAAATGATCTCGCGGTCCTCAAAATCGAATTGGACCGCCTCAAAGCCATTCCCGTGGGTGCGCCCCAAGGTGCCCAGGTGGGTGACATTGTGCTCGCCATCGGGAATCCCTTCGGCATGGGCCAAACGGTGACCCAGGGAATTATCTCGGCAACGGGGCGTTATGGCCTGGGAATCAGTGCCTTCGAAAACTTTATTCAAACCGATGCGGCGATCAACCCCGGCAACTCCGGCGGGGCCCTCATAGACGTACATGGCAACTTGCTCGGCATCAACACCGCAATCCTCGATCGCATCGGCAATTCCGATCTCGACGGAGTCGGCCTCGCTGTACCAGCGGACACCGCGGTGCGCACGCTGAAGGACATAGTCGAGTTCGGCCGGGTTGTGCGCGGCTGGCTGGGGGTGGAGGCGCAAAGCCTCACGCCGCAACTTGCGCATTCATTTCAACTCAATTCGACGAACGGCGTCCTGATCACACGAATTTATAACAACGGCCCCGCTCACGTTGCGGGGCTGCAACCGGGTGACGTGATCGTGAAAATCAATGACGAGTTAGTCGGCAACGGCGCCCGTGGACGCCAGCAGATCGCCGAATCGCGACCAGGTGAAACCGTGGCCATCGAGTTTTACCGCAACGGAAAATTGGAGCGCGTGCAGGCGGTTCTCGAGAAAAAGCCAGTAACCGGCTAATCGCTACTCGCGCGTTATGCGCAATTCCGCGGCGCGGGCGTGCGCCTCCAAAGATTCCCCGCGGGCGAGCACCGAGGCGATCCGTCCGAGCGTCGAGGCGCCTGCTGGGGAGCAGTAAATCAACGAGCTGCGCTTCTGGAAATCGTAGACCCCCAGGGGGGACGAAAACCGTGCGGTGCCCGCGGTCGGCAGCACGTGGTTGGGTCCCGCGCAGTAATCTCCCAGCGCTTCACTCGTGTGCCTGCCCATAAAAATAGCCCCCGCGTGACGGATCTGCGGCAACAGGGACTCGGGATCCGCGACTGACAATTCCAAGTGCTCGGGAGCGATGCGGTTCACAAGTTGTAAGGCTTCGGCCAGATTGGCTACTTCAATTAATGCACCGCGTTTGGCGAGCGAGGCTGCGGCGATCTCGCGCCGAGCGAGCGTCGGCAGAAGCCTTTGGATACTTTTTTCGACCCGCTCCAGAAAGGCGGCATCCGGGCTGATCAGAATTGCCTGGGCATCCTCGTCGTGCTCCGCCTGAGAAAACAAGTCCATAGCAATCCAGTCCGGGTCGGTGCCGCCATCGCACACCACCAGAATCTCAGAGGGTCCGGCGATCATATCTATGTCGACCAAGCCGAACACCGCCCGTTTGGCGGTGGCGACGTAAATGTTGCCGGGTCCCACGATTTTGTCCACTTTCGCAATGCCCGCGGTACCGTAGGCAAGCGCCGCCACCGCCTGTGCCCCGCCGATGCCGATGACGCGGTCGACCCCAGCAATGGCCGCTGCGGCCAGCACCAAATCATTGACCTCCCCGCGCGGTGCGGGGTTGACCATAAGGATCTCCGGGACCCCGGCGACCTTCGCGGGTATTACCGTCATAAGCACCGACGAGGGGTAGGCGGCCTTGCCGCCGGGGACATAGACCCCGACCCGATCCATCGGCGTCACCTGCTGCCCGAGCACGGTACCGTCCGCCGCCTGGTAGCGCCAGGATTGCTGGAACTGGTGCTGGTGGTATTCCCGAATGCGCTCGGCCGCCTGCTCTAGGGCGGCGCGCTGGTCTTGCGGCACACGAGCGAGGGCAGCGCTCAATGCGTCGCGCTCTAAAATCAGCTCGGCCAGCGTACCTGCACTGCGGTGATCGAAGCGGTTGGTGTATTCGATCACCGCAGCGTCACCGCGACGGCGGACCTCCGCGAGAATCTCTTGCACCGCCGATTCGACGCCCGCGTGGCTGACGGACTCCCATGCCAGCAACTGGTCCAGCTGTTCGGTAAAATCGTCACTCGAGGACCGGAGACGGCGCATCGGGAAGGGCATGGAAAATCCTGTATTAATCGGCACTGATTTCGCCAACTGCGCTTTCAACAGCGTCGATCAGCGCTTCAATTTGGTAATGCTTGAGCTTCATGGAGGCCTTATTGACGATCAGCCGCGAACTGACATCGGCGATCACCTCTCTGGCCTCGAGCCCATTGGCCCGCAGGGTATTACCGGTATCGACTATGTCGACTATTTCGTCGGCTAAACGCAGCACCGGCGCCAACTCCATGGCGCCATAGAGTTTGATAACGTCCACTTGGCGGCCCTGCTCCGCATAAAACCGCTTGGCCACATTCACGTATTTGGTGGCGACCTTGATGCGTCCGGGTTGAACCCTCTGCCCGGCGAGCCCGGCCGTCATGAGACGACAGCGGGCAATCCGCAGATCCAGCGGCTCGTAATAACCGTGTCCGCCGTGTTCCAACAGCATGTCTTTGCCTGACACCCCGACGTCGGCAGCACCGAACTGAACATAGGTGGGCACATCGACGCCGCGCAGGATCAACAGGCGCACCTCCGGCGAGCTGGTAGGGAAGGTCAGCTTGCGACTCGTGTGAATATTTTCCAGGGGTTCGATACCGGCAGCCGCGAGCAGCGGCAGGGTCTCTTCCAAAATGCGGCCCTTGGTTAAAGCGATGGTCAGCTGCGGCATAGGCGCCCCCGTGAGATCAACCCGTTATCCGTTGAATATTCGCACCAAGAATCTGCAGTTTTTCCTCGATGCACTCGTAACCCCGGTCGATGTGATAGATGCGATCGATCAGCGTCTCACCGTCTGCCACCAAGCCGGCAATCACTAAACTTGCCGACGCGCGCAAATCGGAAGCCATCACCGGCGCTGCCTTTAAACGCTCTACCCCAGTCACTATCGCGGTGTTCTGTTCGAGTTCGATATGGGCGCCCATCCGATTCAATTCAGCAACTTGCACCAAACGGTTTTCAAAAATCNNGTTTTCGAAAATGGTTTCGGTGACGGCGCCCGTCCCTTCGGCTATGGCGTTCATCGCCGTGAACTGCGCCTGCATATCCGTTGGGAAAGCGGGATAAGGTGCGGTGCGCACGTTGATCGCCTTGGGTCGGTTGCCGTGCATATTCAGTTCGATCCAGTCCGGCCCCGTACNNTGGTATCGCGCAGCCGCACCCTGCCCCGCGTCGCCGCGGCGGCAGTGAGATAGGTGCCGGTTTCAATGCGGTCCGGCATCACCGAATAGGCGCAGCCGTGCAAGCGCTCCACACCATGAATCGTCAGGGATTCTGTGCCTATGCCTTCGATCTGCGCACCCATTTTGACCAAACAATTGGCGAGATCAACAATTTCAGGTTCCCGCGCGGCGTTTTCCAACACGGTCTTGCCCTTGGCGAGTGCCGCCGCCATGAGCAGGTTCTCCGTGCCACCTACGGTCACTATATCCATAAAAAAGCGCGCACCGCGCAGGCCCCCTTTGGGCGCCCGGGCACGGATATAACCACCGTCCACTTCGATAGTGGCGCCCATGGCCTCGAGCCCGCGTAAATGTATGTCTACCGGCCGGCTGCCGATGGCGCAGCCGCCGGGAANNAAACGCGTCAACAGCGGCCCCAGCACCAGAATGGATGCGCGCATAGTTTTGACCAGATCGTAGGGTGCGGCGAATTCTGTAATAGACCCTGAATCGATCTCCACCCCCATATGCTCGTCGATGGTGACCCCCACTCCCATGCAGCGCAACAGGGTGAGCATGGTCGTGATGTCGTTGAGGTGCGGCAGATTGCGGATGTGCATCGGCCCCTCCGCCAGAAGGGTGGCCGCCAGTATCGGCAAGCCGGAATTTTTTGAACCGGAAATGCGGATCTCGCCGTTGAGCGGCGTCCCACCACAGATAATTAGCTTATCCATTTTGAAGTGTCTGCATGAGCGGGAAGGACCCGCGGAAGTGGCAACAAACTACGAGTGATCAGGTGTCGGGCACTAAGGTTTTCATATGCACCGCATGAATCGCGCCGCTGGCGATGGCGTTGCTGAGCGCGCCGTACACCAACTGCTGCCGCTTCACCGGTGATAGCCCGGCGAACGCCGTGCTGGTCACGCTGATGTGCGCATGATTGCCCTCCATGCGCGCCTCGACCTGGGCGTCCGGAAGCACGGCGGTGACGGCACTGATGATATCTTGCTCTAACATAAATGACCTAGTCGCACCCCTACAAAAGAGGCGCGTAGTTTACCGAAATTGCCCAGCGGGCGCACCCGCCGGGCGACCTTGAACGGAAACTTAAACTTTCTGCGCCCAGCCGGCGATCACCTTATCGATGTTGTTGTCGTTTTGTTTCATCGCCTGGCTGAACTGATCACGGAAACTTTTGCCGAGGTTCACCCCGTTGAGCACCACGTTAATCAGCTTCCATTCGCCGGTTTTGTTCTGGGCCATGGTATAGGAAATGCGGCTGGTGCCGTCGGCCGCTGCCACTTCTTGCACCACTTCCACGCGTTTGGTGGCGACTTCGGCCGCCGGAGGTGAAAGGGTCGTTATCTTCAGGTCACTGTAATTGGCCATGCCCTTGCCAAGGGTCTCAACCATGCTGCGGGTGAAAGTTTCGGTGAAACGGGTGCGCTGATCTTCGGTGGCCTGATCCCAATAGCCCGCCATGACGTTCTTGGCGATGAAGTCAAAACTTACTGTCGGCTCGAGGGTCGCCCTTACGCGGGCAAAATACTGATCCGGATTTTCCTTAAGCGATTTCTCACCGTCCTTGATCACTTTCATCATGGCGTCGGTCACGCTCTGCACAATTTGATGCGGCCCAGGGCTTTTCGCCGCTTCCGCCGCCGCTACCTGGGTGCCCCAGAAGATGCAAACGATCAGCGTCAACAGACGTGTTCCGACCTGGATGATATTAGCACTCACGCAACTCTCTCCTTAAAAACAAACTGAAATGGGGGGACAAACGCATTTTGGACGCGCCGCCGGGCGGAAAGTTTACTGTGCGCCGCCGCGTCTTGCGAGCCTCCATCCCTCTCTCGTCCAGCGGTACCGCCGGGGACTCTAAAATTCTGCCGCCATATCCCTTATCATGGGCGACTTTTGTTGTCGAAGGACAGCCATGAAGCACTACTCAGAACAGACTCTCATCGCCTCCGGTCGCCGTACGATCCGCCTCGAACGAGACGCCATTGCAGCGCTTGAGGATCGTCTCGACGAAAATTTCGTTCGTGCTTGCCAGCTGATCTTGGCGTGTCGAGGGCGGGTGGTAGTCACTGGCATGGGGAAATCCGGGCACATCGGCAAGAAAATCGCGTCCACCCTTGCGAGCACAGGAACCCCGGCATTTTTTGTCCACCCGGGCGAGGCCAGCCTCGGGGATTTGGGCATGATTATACCGGGAGATTTGGTAATCGCGATTTCACATTCGGGCAACTCCCCCGAGATTCTGACATTGCTGCCAATTCTCAAGCGGCTGAATATTCCGCTGATCAGCATGACCGGAAAGGACCATTCGCCTCTAGCGGAGGCGGCCGAGGTGAATCTCGATATACGAGTCGCCTCGGAGGCCTGCCCGCTGGACCTTGCCCCCACCTCGAGCACGACCGCCACTTTAGTGATGGGTGATGCTCTAGCTGTCGCGTTGATCGAAGCGCGAGGTTTTACCGCGGAAGACTTTGCGTTGTCGCATCCCGGCGGCGTGCTCGGGCGCCGATTGCTTCTCAAAGTCAGCGATATCATGCATACGGGCAGCGAAATGCCTAGGGTCGGGCCAGAGACGACGCTTCTGGTTGCCCTCGGCGAGATTACCGACAAGGGCCTCGGAATGACCACGGTGATCGGTGAGGATGATGCGCTACTCGGCGTCTTCACGGATGGAGACCTCCGGCGGGCCTTGGATAAAGGGCACGACGTACACCGGATGGAGATTGAAAGTATCATGTCGCACAACCCGACGACGGTACCGCAGAACGCAATGGCTGCTGAAGCGCTCACCATAATGGAGAGCAGGAAGATTACCTCGCTGGTGGTTACAAGTGAGCAAAACCAAGCTATCGGTGTCATTCACATGCACGACCTGTTGCGTGCGGGCTTGATCTGAATCAGTGGCGGGTGAGTGAACTATGTTGAATGAAACCGAGCTTTTGGCACGAGCCAGCGGAATAAGGCTGCTTGTACTCGATGTGGATGGGATTTTGACCGATGGGCGTCTTTATTATGGGAGGGATGGTGAGGAGCTCAAGGTGTTCAACACCCTCGATGGTCACGGGATCAAGCTGCTGCAAAAAAGTGGGGTAAGGGTGGCCCTAATAACCGGCAGGAACAGCGAAACCGTGGTACGCCGTGCCGAAGATCTCGGAATTCAGTGGCTGCGCCTGGGCCGAGAAGACAAGTTCGACGCACTGCAGGAGTTGCTGAGCGGATCCGATCTCGCTCTAAATGAAATCGCCTGCATGGGTGACGACTGGCCGGACCTCACTATCATGCGCCGTGTCGGTCTGGCACTCACGGTGCCCAACGCGCATCCTCAAGTACAGGAGTTTGCCGATTGGCAGAGCAACCGCAAGGGTGGCGAAGGCGCGGTGCGGGAGGTCTGCGATTTACTGATGAAAGCTCAAAACACTTTTGCCGCCGCCCTGGCCCAGGTTGTGTGACGTACTGATGAAGCACAATTGGCTCTATATCTCCCTCGTAGTGGCCCTGATTGTAGCGGTGATAACCGTGTGGGAGACGCCACCCAAACTGCTGATTCCATTCGGTGACGAGGCGAGTCGAGACCAACTGTTTCCCTACGCGGTCATCGAAGAGGCGCGGTCCCAGCATTTCGATCCGGAGGGGCGCTTGAGTTATGAGTTCGTCGCCACCACATTGCGACACTTCCGCCTGGACCTGGCGCGCGTCAGCGAGGGCGATTTTACCAGCCTGGAAGCCCCTCAACTGACCTTCCACGCCGGAGACAGTCCGTGGTTCGCCACCGCCGACCAAGGGGAGTTAAGCGAGCGGGGCACCTTGTTGAAACTCTGGCCTAATGTGCGCATTTGGCAGGCGGACGATCCCGCAGGGGTGACCGAACTCACAACCAGCAACCTGGAGATCAGGCCGCGGGAAAAGGTCATCAGCACTAAAGCCGATGTGGTCATCACGACGGCTCAAGGGAAAATCGAAGCCAAGGGTATGACAGTGGACCTGACCAATAAACGGATCCAACTATTGAATCGAGTAAGGGGCTACCATGAACCTATCGCCGACGAAACCGCACCTTAAGTTGGTGGCGGCAGTTGCCCTGGTACTCCTCAGCGCTGCGGACGTCCAGGCGCTTTCATCGGATCGCAACCAGGCGATCACGATCCACTCCGACAGCGCCGAACGCGATGAGATCAAAGGCACGACCACTTATTCCGGTAACGTGGTGATGCAGCAGGGCTCCATGCGCATAGACGCTCAGGAGGTGGTGATCGTCAACACCAAAAACAAGGTGACCCAGATAGTCGCAACCGGCGCGCCTGCCCGCTATCAACAAAAGCCGAGCGAAGACGAAGGGCCGGTGATTGCCGAGGCGAATCGCCTTGAATACAACATAGCGCAGGACACTCTACATTTGATCGACAACGCCTCGCTGCAACAGGAAGGGACCAGCTTGTCCGGCAACCGCATTGACTATGACGTGAAAAAATCCCTCGTGAAGGCCGGCGGCGACGCAAGCCAGAATGAGCGGGTCAAGATGGTGATCCCCGCCCGGTCCCTCAAGCAGAACGAGGAAGAGTGATCCATGGCGAAGCTGGAGGCGCGCAACCTAGCCAAAAGTTACAAGGGGCGGAAAGTCGTCATCGATGTATCTATGATGGTCGAGAGCGGTCAAATCGTTGGATTGCTCGGCCCCAATGGCGCGGGTAAGACCACCTGCTTCTATATGATTGCGGGCCTGGTGGATGCCGATAACGGCGAAGTCTTCATCAACGAGCAGCGCGTTACCCACCTGCCAATCCACGGCCGCGCCCGCGCCGGCCTCAGTTACCTCCCGCAGGAGGCGTCCGTGTTTCGCAAATTGACGGTCTCAGACAATCTGCTGGCGATCCTGGAAACCCGGCGCGACCTCACCCGCAAATCGCGCAAGGATGTGCTGGATCACCTGCTGCAGGAATTTCACATTACGCATATCCGCGACAGCCTCGGCATGGCGCTTTCGGGCGGGGAACGGCGGCGGGTGGAGATTGCGCGGGCAATTGCCACTAACCCCGAGTTCATTCTGCTGGACGAGCCCTTTGCCGGAGTGGACCCCATTTCGGTCAACGACATCAAAACCATAGTCACCCACCTGAAAAACCGTGGCCTCGGCGTTTTGATTACCGACCACAATGTGCGCGAGACTTTGGACATTTGTGAAAAAGCCTATATCGTCAGCGAAGGCTACATCATCGCCGAAGGCTCGCCTCAGACGGTCATGGATAACCCCAAGGTGCGCAAAGTCTATCTTGGCGAACACTTCCGCCTCTGACCCCATCACAGATAACTTGACAACCGAAACGCAGAGTGTTCATCTGGCCCAAACTTTGCTTTTAAAAAGCGCGAAAATGATTGCTTGTCGAAAAAGGGATGACTAGAATTAGGGACATTCCATCGCAACGACAAGACTGACGAATGAAGCAATCATTGCAACTCAAACTCGGCCAGCAGCTGACCATGACGCCTCAGCTGCAGCAGGCTATTCGCCTTCTTCAACTGTCTACTCTCGATCTGCAAACCGAAATTCAGGAAGCCCTCGAAACCAACCCGATGTTGGACGTTGCCGAAGAAGAGGCTGGCGGTGACTACACGGCCGAAGGCCCGGAGCTCGACTTCTCTGCTCACCCGGAAACAACCGTAAAAGTTGACGAACCCAACGGCGCGAGCCGCGAAGACGGTGAAGACCACACCCCCGATGGCGAATGGAGCCAGGAAATTCCAACCGAATTGGCGGTTGATACGAGCTGGGACGACGTCTACCAAAGCGCTCCCACCGGTACCGGACTATCGCGGCCGGAAAACGAAGATATGGACTTTGAATCCCGCCGCGGCACCTCCGAATCCCTGCAGGATTATCTCGCCTGGCAACTGAATTTGACCCCCATGTCCGATGTCGATCGCCATATCGGCGACGCGATCATAGATGCGGTTGGCCCGAGCGGCATGCTGGTCCAACCGGTGGATGAGATCTACCAGGGCCTCCAGCAGGATTATCCGGAGCTGGAGCTCGACGAGGTTATGGCGGTATTGCACCGCCTACAGCAGTTCGATCCGCCCGGCGTAGCCAGCCAGGATCTTGCGGAATGCCTCTTGCTCCAGTTGCGCCAACTGCCGGAAAACCTACCCTCTTACGAAGTTGCGGTGAATCTGGTCCAGCATTATCTGCCACTTCTCGGCGCGCGCGATTTCAAGCAGCTGATGCGCAAACTCAAGGTAAAAGAAACTGAACTCCAAGAAGCCATTCGGATTATCCAGAGCCTCAACCCGCGCCCCGGCGAGCAGATCGGCGAGGAGACCACCGAGTATGTGGTGCCCGACGTATTCGTGAAAAAGGAAAACAATCGCTGGAACGTGCAGCTCAACCCCGAGATCGCGCCGAAGCTGCGCATCAACCCGGACTACGCCTCGCTGGTGCGCCGGGCCGACAGCAGTAACGACAACACCTTTCTACGCGACAATTTGCAGGAGGCGCGCTGGTTTATCAAAAGCCTCCAGAGCCGCAACGAGACCCTCCTCAAAGTGGCCACTTGCATTGTCGAGCGGCAACAGGGTTTTCTGGACCACGGGCCGGAGGCTATGAAACCCATGGTGCTGCACGATGTGGCGGAAATGGTGGAGATGCACGAATCGACCATATCGCGGGTGACCACACAGAAGTATATGCACACGCCGCAGGGCATCTTCGAACTCAAATATTTTTTCTCGAGTCACGTAAGTACCGAATCTGGCGGCGAGTGTTCGTCTACAGCCATTCGCGCTATCATTAAAAAACTGGTAGCTGCGGAAAACCCGCGCAAACCCCTGAGCGACTCCAAGATCACCGCACTGCTGGAAGACCAGGGCATTCACGTAGCCAGAAGAACCATTGCCAAATATCGAGAGTCGCTGGGAATCGCGCCTTCCAATGAGCGAAAACGGCTGGTCTGACCGGCACTTCAATGACAAACGGCGGGGGCCACCGGGGACCCCGCCAGGTATGCGGTCGAAGTATAAATATGCAAATTGAATCGCTTCTCACCAATACACGAACCCTCTGTCACGTCAGCTGCAGCAGTAAAAAACGTTCTTTGGAAATATTGGCGACCCTGATCGCCGAAGGCTCTTCCAATATCAACGCGGACCAGCTGTTCCAGCAATTGATCGCCCGGGAGCGCCTCGGTTCTACCGGGATCGGTGGCGGCATCGCTATCCCGCACTGCCGGTTCAAAACGGCAGGCGCCACCCTCGGCGCGCTTATGACGTT
>DJFO01000337.1:0-9745 GCA_002432555.1 Marinagarivorans sp. UBA5870 | reverse complement strand
TCGCCATGCTCGCCGAGCACCTGCAGGACAGCCAGTTCGTGCAGGATCTGCGTCGCGCCGAAACCAGCGAAGAACTGTTCCGCGCCGCTACGGGAGTGCGCGCCTGATCGGCGGCACAGGAGGAGTGAGCGATGGAATTCGTGGTGATCAGCGGCAGGTCGGGCTCGGGCAAAACAACCGCGCTGCAGTTGTTAGAAGACAGTGGATTTATCTGCATCGACAACCTGCCGGTCAATCTCTTGCCCACGCTGATCACGGAGGTTTCCCAGGCGAACCATAAAAGCTCCATGAAGTTTGCCGTAGGTATCGATGCGCGCAATGTTGGCGGCGACCTCAGCCGTTTTCCCGAGATCCTCGAGTGGGCGCAAAAACAAAACGCGCGCTTTACCGTGGTTTACCTCGACGCAAGCGATCAAGTGTTGATAAAGCGCTTCAGTGAAACCCGACGCAAACATCCTCTGTCCAACAAGACGATCGGCCTGCATGAAGCGATTCGGGCGGAACACAACATTCTCGACCCGGTAGCGCGTCTGTCGGACATTACGATCGATACGAGCAACCTGACGTTGCACGAGTTGCGCAGCGCCATTAAAAAGAAAGTCGCCGGCGGGGATGGCCAGGGCATGGCCCTGATGTTTGAATCCTTCGGCTTCAAGTACGGTGTGCCGGTGGATGCGGATTTCGTCTTTGATGTGCGCAGCCTACCCAACCCTTACTGGCAGCCGGAGCTGCGGGCGCACACGGGGCTGCAGACGCCTGTGATGGAATTCCTCGCGTCCCAGCCACAAGTGACATCGATGTTTGAGGACATAGTGCAATTTCTGGAAAAATGGATTCCAAGTTTTGAGCAGAACAATCGCAGTTATTTGACCATCGCGATCGGTTGTACCGGTGGCATGCACCGCTCGGTTTATCTGGCGGACAAGCTGAACGCACATTTTCAGAAGCTTTATCCCAATGTGCAAACTCGCCACCGCCAGCTGACGCAGACCTCGCATTGAGGTATGACGCGGCCCAACAGACGGCATAACAATAATTCGTAACGGCAGTTAACCATGGTTTCCGACAAAGTCGTTATATCCAATAAACTGGGGCTTCACGCCCGCGCCGCTACGAAATTTGCCAACCTGTGCGGCCGCTACTCTTGCCGATTGCAGGTCTGCTGCAACGGCAAAACCATCGATGGCAAAAGCATAATGGCACTCATGCTGCTCGCCGCATCCAAAGGCACCGAGCTGGAGATCAGTGCCGAGGGAGCCGATGAGCAAGAAGCGCTGCGCGCCCTGCTCGCCTTGATCAACGATAAGTTTGGGGAGGGTGAATAACCACCTCAATACCGCCTGCTCACCGCAAGCACTTTCACCTGAATTTCAGATGTTGTAGGCTGCCTCGCCTGTCGGCGGGCGGAGGCCCTCCCCTATCACCGGAACACGCTATATGAACGAATTTGATCCAGACTTCGAGGACGGCGAAGAAGAGGAAACCGAGTACCTCAGCAAAACCAGCCTGAAAAAAGAGATGCACAAGCTGCAGGAGCTGGCGGTGCATCTGACGACGCTCAATGCGGACCAGCTCGCCCGGGTGCCGCTCTCCCCGGATCTCGCCGCGGCCATCGACGAAACGAAAAATATCAAAAAGAACGAAGCTTTGCGGCGGCACTATCAGTTTCTCGGCCGCCTAATGCGCAGTGCCGACTCCGATGCCATAGCCGCCGCGGTGGCGGACCTCAAGGTGCAACAAGACCGCCTGGCGCGTCTCTTCCACGTCATGGAAAACTGGCGCGACGATCTGATTCGCGGGGAGCAAAACGAGCTCGAACGATTCTTCAGCGAATTTCCGCAGGCGGACCGTCAGCAGCTGCGCCAGTTGGTGCGCGCAGCCAAGGGTGCGGTGGGCACTCAACAAGCGGCCACGCACGCCCGCAAGCTGTTTCGGTTCATCCGCGACATTATCACGGGCACCCAAGACCCCTAGAGAATGGCGCACCGCCAGAGCGACCCGCGCTCAACTATGCTTGTGATAAAAGCCCGCCCCAACGGGCGTTACGAAAGTGCTTCCTCGTCGACCTTTTTGCTTCCGCCGCCTGCAGTACCATAGGCAATCGCCAACCCCGCCAAGAGGTGTGCAGTGAAATACTCCAAGAAATTGTCTCGTCTGTTGCTCACTCTGCTGATCGCCAGCCACGCCGGGGTTGCGGTCGCTAATGGCTACGGGATTTACGATACCCGGACCCTGGCCCTCGGCGGCTCAGGCGTCGCCTTGGGTGATCTCCGAGCAGGGCATTTTTACAACCCGGCTCTGACCGCCTTCCACGACGGCCACGAGGACCGGACCCGCGACGGAGCGCACAGCCTCCAGATCGTGCTCGCGTCTCTGTCGGACGGCGCGCGCGCGGCGGCGGACGCCCTAGCGGACAACTTGGAAGATGAACTGAGTAATGCCATCGACAACCTTAACGATGTACCCACGCCCGAGACCGCCCGCAACGGCATAGCCGCGGCCCGCGATCTGGAAGAGGCCATGCGGGATTTGCGCGGTAAAAGCGTGGACGCAGAAGCCTACGCGGGTTATAGCATCAGTCAGCCGGCGGATCGGGAGGGTGGCGCTTTTTTTATAGGCTCACGAGTGGTGGGCCAGGGCCTGTCCCGCATCGAGGACGCCGACCTGGATTTGCTGCAGGACTACATAGAAGCCTTGGAATTCATCGAAAGCGGCGGCACCCGAGGCGCGGACCACCCGGAACTGCGCGACGGCGAGGGTCGCTTCATAGACCCGAGCGCGCAGATCCAGTCTTCCGCCGCCGGCACCGCACTGCTGGTCTCCGAACTCGGGGTATCGGCGGCCAAGGAGTATCTTCTTTGGGGCCAGCCGGTGGCCGTCGGCCTAGCGCCCAAGGTCGTGCACCTGCGCGCTTTTGAAGAAACCTGGCGGGTGGTGGACGGTGAGTTCGACAGCAGCGGAGCCAACATCACCGAATACTATTTCAACATGGACCTAGGCGCGGCCGCGACTATTGCCGAGGTGTTTCGAGTGGGTGTCGCCGTCAAAGACCTGCGCAAAAAAACCATTTTTACGGAGCTCGGGGAAAAACTGGTGCTGAAACCCCGCAGTCGCCTCGGTGTCGCCTATCTCGGCGAGTCGTTTTCCGTCGGAGTGGATGCGGACCTCAATAAAACCGCCGATCTGCAGAACGTGCGCGAACGCCGGGATGTGTCCCTCGGGATCGAGTACCGGCTGCTGAAGAGTTTGTACCTGCGCACTGGCTACCGCCACGACCTGGAGGGTTCGGTCGACGACCAGATCGGCACCGGCGTCGGCTGGCAGCTGGGTCGCCTCATTCTGGATTTCACTTACAGCGGTGGCTCCAGCACCGGTGCCGGTTTCAACCTCGCCTGGGCAATCTAAACCCCGCCCGAGTGATCTTAAAAACGCCGGTGATCGAGCACCGGCATCTGCCGCCGCAATTCTGCCTGGGCCGTTAAATCCAGATCCGCCACCGCCAGCCCCGGCCCAGGGGCGGTACGGCAGGCGAGCACGCGGCCCCAAGGATCTACCACGCACGAATGGCCCCAGGTTCGCCGGTTATTGCCGTGGTCGCCACCCTGATTGGCCGCGAGAACAAAACACTGGTTCTCGATCGCGCGGGCGCGCAGCAGCGTGTNNGGCGCGCAGCAGCACCTCCCAGTGGGCCTCACCGGTCGTGTACGTAAAGGCCGAGGGCACCGCCAGGAGCTGGGCGCCCAGGTCCGCGAGGCGCCGATAGTACTCGGGAAATCGCAGGTCGTAGCAGATGGACAAACCGAGCTTGCCCCAGGGGGTGGGCACCACCACCGGCGTGTCCCCGGCAGCAAAGTTGTCCGACTCCCGGTAGCGTCCGACCCCGTCCGCCACATCCACGTCAAACAGATGGCATTTATCGTAGCGATCCAAACAAACGCCGTCGGGTGACCAGACGCCGCAACCGGCGAAAACCCGCGGCGCCGGGGGGACCCGACCGGCGCGCCCGCAGCCGTATGGCAGGGTACCGGCGACCAACCAGAGGCCGTAGCGCTGGGCGCGCTCGGCGAGAAAGTCCTCGACCCGTCCCGGTTCAGCGACGGCGGCGAGATCCCGCCGGCCGAACACCGCAAAGTTTTCCGGCAGCACCAGCAGCCGCACCTCCTGTCGGTGCGCCTCGGCGAGCAACTCGTCCACCTGCGTTAAGTTGGCCTCGACCTCCGGGCCNNCTGCACATTTGGGCAGCCGCCACGCGCAAGACGTCAGGGTGCATTTTTATCTCCGGGCGCCGTTGCGCCGGGCGCCGCTGCGCCAGTTGAGGGATCGTCTCCCGCCGCGGGAGGCGAAGAAGCCTCCGGCAGGCCGGGTGCAGGTGCCGGCGCGCTGTCGTTGGACTGCGCCTCGGGCGCGGCTGGCCGCGCACCGGAATCTGGCGCAGGCTCTGCCGGATCGACCCGGTTGGCGAAGATTTTTTCCAGCCGGGCTTCTGGACGCTCCCACTCTCCTGTGATGTGGTAACGCAGGCTCGATGCGCGGTCGACTTGACTCTTGAAAACCTTTCCCGCCACGTAGACCCCGACCGCCAAGGGCACGGCACCGGTCAAGGCGGCTGCGACCGTCAGATTACCGGCCAAGGGCAGCGTCGCCACTAATTGGGCGTCCAGGGTTTCGTTCAATACGTCCAAATCACCCGCCAATTGGAGATGGCTCGAGGGCGTCTCCACCTGGAGGGGTTCGGGTATGCGGATCACGCCCCCATCAAACAACAAGGTGCCGCGGATGTTTTCATAACCGAGACCGGCGGTTCCGAGATCGGAGAAATCCAGGCGCAGGCGCCGCGCCAGAGTGTCGAAATTCAGCAGGCCGATCAGCTTGACCAAGGGATTTTCCCCAACACTGCCGCCGCGGCTAAAAACCCCACGTTCCAGCTGGAGCTGGACCACACCGAGGAGCCGCTCCATGGACGCTTGCGGAGGTGCACCCGGCCACTGGAGATCGACCTCCAAGCGCGCCTCGTCACTGGTGAGGGCCGGAGCCATTTTTAGCTCACGAAAGGTCTCCGCCAGGTCGCGCCCTTCGATGGTGCCCGAAAAATAAGTGGTGTCACCCTGGGCGGTGCGCAGCCAGACGAGCTCGGCGCCTGGCTTGCCGCGCCCGCGCACTCCGAGGCCGAACGCGGAACCCGTCAGATCGTAGCCGATGAGCCCGTTGGCCGTCTGGCGCACCTTCATCGCCCAGGTGCCGAGGGCCCGCCCGCCGCTGCGCAAGTCGGCGACTTGAATGTCGAAGGGCGGAACCGATTGGAGGTCCAGCTCGCTCCAGAAGTCCGGCGGCGCGGCGGCTTCACCCGTCGCCGCGCCGGTGGCTAAAGCAGCCTCTGCCNNGCCGCAGGAACGCCTGCCGCAGGAGCGCCTGCCGCATTTACTTCCGCGCGGGGGAGGTAGAGACGGTTGAGGTCCAGGCGCAGCGGCAGCTCGGGGTCCCACTGCACCGCGCCGGCTATATCGGCTTGTACCATGTTCAGCCGCCACGAGCCCCCGCTGCCGGTGCCGGTCAGACCGAAGTTCGGCAAAGTCAGGTCGCGGACCAGCAGACGATCGATGAGAAGGTTGAGCTGCACCTGCAGTTCGCCGCCGTCAGTGGGTTTCCCGGCGGGTTGAGCAGGCGGTTCCGCCGCCCAAGCGACGTAGCGGGCGAGCGCCTCGCGCCATGCTAAAGCGTCCGCTTCCACCAAACGTCCGCGCACTCGCAAAGCCCCCGCGGGGGCCGGCGCGGCGGTCTCCCCCAGAGCCACATCGACAGAAACCACCCGCCCGCCCCGACGGATGACAAATAATTCCGTCAGGTCGCCGAGTTTAATTCTATAGGTCTGCTGTTGCGGCAGTCCGGGCGCTTGGCTGTTTTCCACCACCAAGCTGAGCGGCAGGGGCTGTTCCGCCGGTTTGACAAACGGCATAGGGCCCGCAAAGGCCACCCCCTCCAAGGAGGACGTCAGATGCAGGCGCAGCTTGCCATCACCTGCCAAGGGCACCGTCAAGCCGCCGGCCACCGCTGCGGCGCCGCTGGCAAATTTAAGCTCCGGGCGGCCCGTCCAGTCTTGCACCTGGCCCATTTCGAGCCGGCCTTGAAAGTCGCCGACCAACTCGCGCCCGGCTGAGGTCGCGACGCTGCGCAAATCCAACCGCAGCTGCTGGCCCCAAAGTTCGGCGTCCAGGCCGGGACTGTCGAGGCCCTCCTCCGAGTCGTACCGCAAGGGCCCACGCACATGACGAAAATCCAAGTTGAGGTTGGGCATAGAGAGCGTGGTGTCGGCAAACTCCAGGTCCACTTTTTGATAGCCGGCCGCACCACCTACCGCGAGGGGCACCAATAGATCAACCTCGGCTTTCAGCGGCCCCTGCCACTGCCAACTCGCCACCTCAGCCCCGCCAAGGCCGGCCAAGGGACTCTGGCGCAGCAGATCCGCCGCGTCCCGCGCATCCGACTCCGCCCGTCCGCGCACGCGGATACCGCGGCCGGACGATCCCAGAGGCACGAGCTCCACTTCGGCCGAGGTGACAGCCACCTCAGCGAGCCGGCCTCTAAGGCCGGTTACCTGCAATTTTTCGTCGTCAAGATAAAGGGTGCCGCTGCCGTGCGTGAGTGGCGGCCATTTTGGGTCGAAGGCTACAGTCGCCTCGCTCACTTCGCCGCGCAGCTGAATCACACGGGCGAGTTTTGCTTCTTTTGCCAGGGAGCCGTGGTAGATAAAACCGACGCGGTGTAACCGCCCGTCCCCGATGCTCCTGTCGAGCCAACGGTATAGCGGCTCCGGCACCGTGTAAGGCACCAGCAGCCGGTGCACACTCGCCGCTCCGCGTTCCGCGCCTACGACCAAGGTCATTTCCGGCTCACCTCCGCGCAGGGGTAAGCGCAAATTGAAGTGACCGACAGCCGCCACTTCATCGCTGGCCACATGGAGAGTGCCGGATGACACCCCAACGGTGCCGGCGGCGCGGTCCAAGGTCCACCGCACCGCACCGCGCGCTTCCCGAAACTTCAGCGGCTCGTGGTATACGCGGGGAAAATCCAGGCTGAAGCCGGTGGTGTTGGCCAGTTGAATCTGGCCACCGAAGGCGGTCGCCGCGAGATAACCCGTGACGCCTTCGATGGCCGGAACGCCCTGAAAAGCGTCGACTGCGCCGTCCTCGATATGGGCTCGCACTGCGAAATACCCGGCGTCCGCCGGTTGCAGTACCACCTCCAGATTGCGCAGTCGGCCGCGGGGCCGGAGTGTCCGCAGCGCTTCCGCCGCTTTTTCCGGCAGACCACCAGCGTTTTCTACCGCCGGGGCCCATTGACCGAGGTCCAGGCCGGCGGCGGCAATTTCAGTCGCTGCGCCCAACCGGCCGCGCAGCTGCAGATCGAGCGATGGGGTCTCCCAGTTCGGCCAGCGCAGGCGAGTATTCGCGAGTTGGAGACGCCAGCCTTCGTGCGGCCGCCAGTTGCCGCTGACGCTCGCGCTGGCGGATTGCGGCCAGCGCACCCCGGGCGGCGGCAGGAGGGGAGAACCCTGTACGTCCAACCGCCCGTGCCAGAAAACACCGCGGCTCGAGGTCCCCTGAAACCACAAGTCCATATTGACCAAACCCTCCGCCGCGCCGCTTTGGGCCTGCGGATTCGCCTCCCGCAGCAGGGCATCTTTAGTTATGCCCAAAGCGGCGAGCACCTTGTCGGAGGGAAATTGTTGCAACTGCAGGTAACCGCGAGCGTCGAACGAGGCCTCGTCGCGCGGGTCCCCCTGCCCTTCCACCACCAAATAGAGGGCCTGCCGATCTCGGTCGACGTGAAAGGTGGCGGCGAGCCGGTGAAAATCCGCGTCGTTCTCCAGGCGAATATAGGGAATCTCGACGGCAGTGACGAGCCCACTGCGGAAGATCAGCTCCAGGCGGGTATTGTTGAGTTCGAGGCGTCGGCCAAAGAGAAAAATGTCGAGCGGATCATCGATGGCTCGGTCGGCGTCCGGCGCGGTTGGTACCGCCGGCGAGCGCACCAATCCGCGCACCCACCAGCGCCCGTCTGCATTCTGCTCCAACGCACCTTGCAGCCCGGTGAACCTCAGCTTGCGGAACGCCAGCCGCCAATCCCGCAGGGTGCTCAGCAAGCTGATCTCGGCGCTGACCCGATCGACGGCGAGAATCGTCAAATCTTTATCGCGCAGCGCCACCTCGGACAAGGTGACCCGCGGCCGCAAACCTTTCCACTGAGCATTGATATGGCCGACCCGCACTTGCACGCCCAACTGCGCCGAGAGGTGGTTTTCCACCAGCGGGCGATAATCGTTGAGCACGGGGAAGACGGTGCGGCCCAGCTGCACGATCACCGCCAGGGCGATCACGGCAAAGAGCACGGCGCCCCAAAAGGAGCGCACCCAGAAGCGCAAGTGTCGGATCAGCAGCCGCGCCACGGAATCCCCCGCGACGCCGGCTGGACAACAAGGGGCATGGCCGGTTACACCAAAATAATGTCGTACTGCTCTTGGTTATAGATGGTTTCCACCTGGAATTGAATGGTGCGGCCGATGAACGCTTCCAGGTCCGCCACATTCGCGGATTCCTCATCCAACAGCCGGTCGATCACCACCTGTGACCCGAGCACCAGAAAGGCGGAGGCATCGTAGGTGCGCGCCTCGCGCAGAATTTCCCGGAAAATTTCATAACATACGGTTTCCGCCGACTTTAACCGACCTCGGCCGCGGCACACCGGACAGGGTTCACACAATACCTGCTCCAGGGACTCGCGCGTGCGTTTGCGGGTCATCTCCACCAGACCGAGGCCGGAGACGCCGTTGATGGCGGTTTTCGCGCGGTCTTTTTCCAGGGCTTTTTCCAGGGCGCGCAGCACCTGCCGCTGATGTTCCGGATCGGTCATATCAATGAAGTCTATGATGATGATCCCGCCCAGGTTGCGNNGAAGATGGTCTCTTCAAGGTTGCGGTGGCCGACGAACGCACCCGTGTTGACGTCAATGGTGCACATGGCCTCCGTCTGCTCGATGATCAAATAACCGCCAGACTTGAGAACCACCCGGGTATCCAGCGCTTTTTTCAGCTCCTCTTCGACACCATAGATATCGAAGAGGGGTCGCTCGCCCGGATAGTGTTCGATGCGTCCGCCGATCTCCGGCGCGTAATGATTGGCGAAACTCGCCATGCGTTGAAAAGATTCCCGCGAGTCGATGCGCACGCGCTGGATTTGCGGCCGCATCAGGTCGCGCACAGTCCGCATAAAGAGGGGCAGGTCCTCATAAATCATCGCGGGAGCCTTGGCCGTGCGAATCCTGTCCGCCAGGTCGTGCCAGATTTTGTAGACAAAGGGAATATCCGCNNGTGCGGACAATAAAACCGCCTTTGTACTGATCGGCGTATTCTAAGGAGAGTTTTTCCACCGCGCCGCGCAGGCGTTCGCGCTCGGCCTCATCTTCGATTCGATTGGAGACGCCTATGTGATCGGTCTGTGGCATGTACACCAAGTAGCGGGCGGATACCGACAGGTGCGTGGTCAGGCGCGCGCCTTTATTGCTGATGGGGTCCTTGGTTACCTGCACCAGGAGGGACTGACCCTCGTGCGCCAACGACCGAATATCGCCGACCTCGGGGGAACGCTCTTCCATGCCGTTCTTGTTCAGCGGGGCTATATCCGCCGCATGTATGAATCCCGCTCGCTCTTGGCCTATGTCGATAAACGCCGCCTGCATGCCCGGCAGGACC
>DJFO01000249.1 GCA_002432555.1 Marinagarivorans sp. UBA5870 | reverse complement strand
GCGCCGAAACTTAGTCCCGAGCGCGCTTTTTCGATCACCGCCTCCAGCACGTCCTCGTCGCCATGGCCGAGGATCATAGGTCCCCAGGAGAGCACGTAGTCGACGTAGCGTTTGCCCTCGCTGTCATAGATGTAGGCGCCTTTCGCGCGCTCGATAAAAATGGGCTCGCCGCCGACCGCTTTAAAAGCGCGAACCGGCGAATTGACGCCGCCGGGAATGACGTTCTGGGCTTCTGCAAACAATTTATTCATAGGCTCTGGGTTCAGTTGGATCTACAGATGTTGTCGACTCGCCACGACCAGCTCGCGCGCCGTCCGCTCCACATCCGCCGAGTGGAAAAGCCCGTGGCAGATGGCCAGCGTCTGGGCTCCCGCCTGGAGGAGGGGGGCCATATTATCGCGATCTATGCCGCCGATGGCGACGACCGGTAACGCGATTTCGCGTCGAGCGCTACGCAAAACCTGCAAAGGCGCGGCCTGTGCCTCGGGTTTGGTGCTGGAAGAATAGAAACGCCCGAAGGCGACATAGCTGGCGCCCTGGTCGCGGGCTCGCCGGGCGAGTTCGAGATCGGCGTGGCAGGTTGCACCTATGATGGCGTCGTCGCCAAGTAAACGCCGCGCTGTGGCGATGGAGCCGTCGCCCTGTCCCAAGTGCACACCTTGCGCACCCGCTGCGAGCGCTATATCGAGCCGATCGTTGACGATGCAGCTGGCGGCGAAGCTGTGGCAGAGGTCCACCAGGCGGGTGGCCATTGCCAGAAGATCCGGGTCCGTTGCGGTCTTGTCTCGCAACTGGACAGCGCGAACTCCACCGCGCAGCGCAGCCGCCACAGCCTCATAAAGCTTTTCGCCGGGCAGGAGTTGAGGGTCGGTGATGGCGTAAATCGGTCCCAACGGACTCAATGGGTCGCATTCCCCGGCAATGTAGCGGTGGAACAGTCCTGCCGAATGTTTTTATCTGCCCAGAAGAACCGATGCGGTGTTGGTTTGCCGAAGCCGAGTTGACGCGCCGCAGCCATCGCCTGCCAGGTGTAGTTCTGGGCCTGCTCAACGGCCGCCTGGGCTGGGCAACCGTGGGCACGCAGTGCCGCTATGGCGGAGGTCAAGGTGCTTGTGGCGCCGTGGCAGATGGGTGAGCTTTGATCCCACTCATAGGTTTTTACTAGGCCAGTCGCATCGTATAAACCCGCCATGGCCCGACCTTCTTTCGGTTGCGCCTGGTTGAGCAAAAGATGGCGGCACCCCTTGCTGGTCAATGCCTGCGCGGTGGCATCCACCGTGTCGCTTTCTTTCACGAGCACGTGGGCCTCCTGCAGGGAAACCACCGCCACCTGGGCGATGGGCAGTAACAGCGCCGCGAGGGCGGAGGGCAAATCCGCTTGTTCGGCCGCATTCGGATCCCAAAGGCAGAACGCCGGATGGATAATCACCGGCAGCTGCGGATAATCCTGCAGGATCGAGTGAATCGCCTCCACGTTGGTTACCGAACCGGCAAATCCTATTTTGATTGCTTTGACCGACATGTCTTCCAGGACCGACCGCGCCTGTTCAATGACGAGGGTGGTGTCCACGGCGAGGGTGTCGGCGGCTTCCGCTGTTCCGGAGGCGCAAAGGGCGGTTGCCACCGGCGCGCAGTGACAGCCCATGCTCGCGAGCGTTTCTATATCGGCTTGAAGACCACCCCCACCGGAGGGGTCGAGGGCAGAAAAGCAGAGTACTACCGGGGGATTGGAATCGTGCATGTCACTGTCTCCTCGACGATGATCAGGCGGGCTGCTTCAACACCACCAAAAACACGATCGCAGTCAATACAAGCACTGGGATCTCATTGAAAACCCGAAAAAACTTGTGGCCGGGCACCGGCCGGTCGTGGGCGAATTTTTTGATAAAGGCGCCGCACATATGATGATAGCCGACCAGGCCGAAAACTAAGATGATCTTCAGCCAAAACCAGGTGCTGGTGCTGTAGTAGGGCCAATAGAAATGCGCGGTCCACGCCCCGAAAATCAGTGTCGCCAGCATCGCTGGGGTGCCGATGGCGCGGTACAGCTTGCGCTCCATCACCTTGAAGCGTTCGCGCCCTTCCGGCTCGGTGGTCATGGCGTGGTAGACGAACAGGCGCGGCAGATAGAACAGCATGGCAAACCAACTTATAACGGCCACTAGGTGGAGGGATTTGGCAACCAGAGTCAGCATGGCGGATCCTTTTTTGTCTCGTTATTAGACGATGGTCGAATGTCGTAAAAGTTTTCGCGCGGCTGGGTTGCGGCCCGACGGTGCCGCAGACCTCCGGAGTTGCGCAGAGCGGGGAGATTAGCAGACGCCTTGCGCAAATTGCCAGCGAATCCAGCGGTTGCAACATTGTTGAAAGATATCGCCTGTCGCGCTGAAATCTTGCGGCAATCGCATCAGCCAGGCTGGTTTACCGCCCTCCAGTTTCTTCGGCGGGCTGTTGTATCTCGGATGGCGGTACGGCGCGCGTGCTGATCGGAACGCCGGCGTCGGCTGGCGGCATGTTCGGGCGCGCGCGAAATAACCCGCGGAAACCTCACGTTGTGCCATAGATGCTGGTCGATGTGGGTGTGAATTCGCATTTCGCCGGGCAATCTAGCCAAGCAACCGGTTCGCAACTTCAGTTTTGCCGGAAAGGTCATTACCATACGCCCCCTCGGGGCGCCATTTTACACAGATGCGGCGCCCGCAACAGAAAGAGGTGGCCGGTGTTAAAAATCGGAATTGTGGGCGGAACGGGTTATACGGGTGCGGAATTACTGCGGCTGCTGGCGCGCCACCCCCACGCCCGGGCGGAGGTGATTACCTCCCGCGGTGAAGAGGGTAAGGCGGTCGCCGATCTGTTCCCCAATTTGCGCGGTTATTGCGATCTTAAATTCACGGCCCCTGACCCGCAGCGACTGCTGCGGTGTGATCTGGTGTTTTTCGCAACCCCCCACGGCGTCGCCCAAGCCATGGTGCCGGAGCTGATTCGTGCCGGCGCTCGGATTGTGGACCTGTCCGCGGACTTTCGCATTCGCGATATTCCCCTGTGGGAGAAGTGGTACAACCAACCGCATCAATGCCCTGAGCTGGCACAGCAGGCGGTTTACGGCCTCCCCGAAGTCAACCGCGCGCAAATCCGGGAAGCACAGCTGGTGGCCTGTCCCGGCTGTTATCCCACTTCGGTGCAGCTCGGCTTTTTGCCCCTGCTCGAGCGGCAACTGGTTGATCCCGCAAGACTGATCGCCAATTCGGCGTCCGGCGTAAGTGGCGCCGGTCGCCAAGCCAAGGTCGATAATCTCTTTGCGGAGGTCACGGACAGTTTTAAAGCCTACGGAGTCAAGGGACACCGGCATTTGCCAGAGATAGAGCAGGGTCTGCGGGACATTCAGCGCGGCCGTGGTGAGCCAGCCCAGGTTACTTTTGTGCCGCATCTGCTGCCCATCGGCCGTGGGATCCACTCTACCCTGTACGCCACCCTCCTCACGACAGACGTAGATTTGCAGGCAATTTATGAAGAGCGTTTCAAAGACGAGCCTTTCGTCGATGTGCTGCCCCCCGGCGTATTGCCGGAGACCCGTTCGGTGCGCGGTACCAACCTGTGCCGCATCGCCGTAGCGCGTCCTCAGAACCGCGATACCGCCGTGATTTTGGTGGCGGAAGATAACCTCACCAAAGGTGCGTCCGGCCAGGCCATCCAAAATATGAACATCATGTTTGGCTTTGAGGAAACTGCGGGACTGGATGCCCCGGCGTTCCTGTAGCGCCATCGCTCGGCCGATCCGGACATATCCACAGAGTGGCAACGCGCATGGCAGTTAAAGGCAGTAAAGAATATCAGTGGACAGTGGTGAAAACTCGACCGCTGACACGGGTGTGGCTGGTGTTGGGGCTGGTCGGCCTGTTTGTCGC
>DJFO01000050.1:660-5222 GCA_002432555.1 Marinagarivorans sp. UBA5870 | reverse complement strand
GCGCAACAGCAGCTCAAATACTTTCGCGTAGAATTCATGGTTGTAGTTGCCGTGGTTCGCCTTGACCCAATTCGTGAGCGCCGGTGCCTCGTCATTGAGAAAGATCCCGCGGTAACGAACCTTGGGCGCCGCCTGCACCCGGGTGCCAGGCAAAATGTAGAGATTTGGTTTTTTCGCGGGCGGCACGTCGGCCCAGTAGTACCAGGGAGACACGCCGATTTGTTCGGCGAGATCGTAAATACCGTAGCTGGTGCCGCGTTTGTTTGCACCCACTATGACAAGAGCGCGCTCGACCTCAGGCAGCGGCCGCTCGACGATTTGCAGCAGATAGGCGTCCCACTGCCCCCGGATGCCGCCGACATCCAACTGCCCACGGGTTGCCAGATCGTCAATAAGCCCGCTGCGCCCCAGGGTACCGACAATAATGGCGAAATCTTCGAGAGCCTCAGATTGATCAACGCGCTTTGGCTGCCGCCCGGTTACTCGAGCGATATCGGCTTGGAGATGCGCTGCGGAGCGCAGCACGCCCGGGTGGTCCGCCGAATCCGTATAAATCGCCGCAACGCCGCCGGAGCTGACCAGAGGGAGGGCGCCGTCGACTGCATTTTCCACCACATAGGCCGGATAACCGAGCGCAAGCGCCTTGCCTCCGAGCAAGAGCCAGAAGAACACGAGACTGTACAGCCGGGCGCAATATGAGAGCCCGGCGCAATATGACTTTATTGTTTTTATTTCGATCACCGTCAAACTGGTCACATCTGATTAAACGAGCCTAACATCTCTCAGCCGGCGCTCCTCCAACGCCTTTAACCAGTCCTTTGCCCTTTTTTAACCACCTCCAACCGACGCATAAAATTGTGACCCCCCGCACATAGTCGCGCAGTGGCGTCAATGTTAGACTGAGGCCGCCGACAGCATGCCGGCACGGTCAAGCCCGCTTCAGGTGAAGCGTCGGCATGGCCAGTTGGCACGGACAAAAAATAACGAATTAAAACTGTCTCAGATGCACTATGGAAAAACCTGCTTTTGAAAATGTTCAGCTTGAAGCCGATGAATCGATTCGGGTATTACAATACTCCTGCCCGGCATTTCAAACCAACCATACGTGGCATTTTCACCCTCAGTATGAACTTTCCCTGATATTGAAAGGCAGCGGAAAAAGATTTATAGGCGACCACATAGGTATTTTCAACCCCGGCGATATGGTGCTGATCGGTCCGAATGTTCCCCATTGCTGGATCAGCGATGACGAGCAGAAGGAAAATGAAATGCTGGTGGTACAGTTCGATCCCCTATTTTTAGGCGAGCCGTTTTACAGCATCCCCGAGGCGCGAGCGATAAAGACCCTTTTGACCGCCTCGCGGCAGGCGATCATTTTTGCTCGGGAAAGCCTGCACGATAGTTACCAGTGGTTGGAAAACGTGCGCCAGCACCGCGGGCTGGCGCGCATCGCGCACTTGTTGCTTTTGTGCCAAGCGCTGAGCGAATCAAAACAGGAACAATTGACGAGCGACAATTATATTGTTGAACAGTCTGTGAAAGGTGCGGACCGCTTGACCAGCGCGATCAACTTTGTAAAAAATCACCTGCACGAAGAGATTAAACAGCCGGATGTGGCAAAACTAGTCAATATGGCGCCGCAGAGTTTCTCGCGCTTTTTCCGCGCCCAAACAGGCCGGACCTTCGTCTCTTTCGTGAATGAAGTGCGCATCACCGAGGCCTGCCATCTGCTCGCCACGACCGATCGGGACATCTTGGATATAGCGCTGAGTTGCGGATACGCCAACATCTCGCACTTCAATCGCAAATTTATGGAAAACAAGAAATTGACGCCGAGCCGCTTTCGGGAAAATCAACGGCTGAAAAGCGGTTTCCTGAAGGCCGGCATCAACAATAATGGTACTTCTTTAACCTGAAACAGGCCGCTTTTTAACCGTCCCGACCACATGTTAAAAATGAATTGGTAGCCGGCTAAAAAGTTTGTAACTCCTCCGCCGGGGTGGGTCATACTCTATAACTTAGTGTCCATCCGGAAATAAGCCAGACCGCCGACATGTTCGGCGCGCGATTTTTGGTAATGCGGCGGCGAGCACCACGAAAATCCAGCCGATATATGCCACTATAGGCAGCGCCGGCAACGACCTGTTTGCTTTCCCACGGGAGGCTCCGGGTCCGCCGTCAGACACCGCAACGGCTTTTGCTAGCGCTCACACTTAGCACTGCAAAACGTTTAGCGCGGCAAATTAAGAATGAAATAGTTAACGCCTTAAAGACCAACCTGATAAAAAATAGAGCCTCTTATGTTTTTTTTAGGCATCGACATCGGCAGTTCGTCGATCAAACTTTCCGTCCTCAACGGCGCCACAGGCAGTTCCATCGCGGCGACCCAGTATCCCAAACAGGAATTGGCCATAGCGAGCCCGCAACCTGCCTGGGCCGAGCAGAGTCCTGAAACCTGGTGGCACTGCATAGTGCAAGGTTGCACCGAATTGTTCCACAGTGGCCGGGTGGACGCCGCGCAAATTGCTGCTGTCGGCATTACTTACCAGATGCACGGCCTGGTGCTGGTCGACCGAGAATTACAGCCGCTGCGGCCGGCAATTATTTGGTGTGACAGTCGCGCCGTTGCCCTTGGCGACGCTGCGCGACAAGCCTTGGGCGATGATTATTGTTTCAGCCATTTGCTGAATTCCCCCGGTAATTTCACCGCTGCCAAGCTGCGTTGGGTACAGGAGAATGAACCGCACATTTACGCGCGCATTCATCAGGTTTTGCTGCCAGGGGATTATGTCGCCCTGCGGCTTTCCGGCGAACCCACCACCACCGCGAGCGGTTTGTCCGAAGGCATCTTCTGGGATTTTAAAAACTCGGCTCCGGCCGAGCGTCTGCTGGCACATTGGCAAATCGATTCCGCACTCCTCGCCCGGCGGGTACCCGACATAGGCCACCAGGTTACTGTCGCAAAAACCGCAGCNNGCCGAATTGGGTATTCCCAGTGGAATCCCGATCACCTACCGCTGCGGTGATCAGCCAAATAATGCCTTTAGTCTCAATGTACTGCAGCCCGGCGAAGTGGCGGCCAATGCCGGTACCTCCGGCGTGGTCTATGCCGTGACCGACAAGCCGCTCGCGGANNTCAATACCTTTTTGCACGTTACCCATTCCGCCGCGGCGCCGCGCAATGGAATTTTGATGTGCGTCAACGGCACGGGTCGTGCCTACAGTTGGTTGCGCCAAACGCTCAGCGCGCAACAGGCGCCGATCGACTACGCGGTCCTCAATGCTCTCGCGGCCGAAGTTCCCATTGGCAGCGACGGGCTGCACCTAGTGCCCTTCGGCAACGGTGCCGAGCGCATTTTCAACAACCGCAATATCGGCGCTCACATCCGCAATATTGATCTCAATCGGCACTCGGTCAATCATCTGGTGCGCGCAACCCAAGAAGGCATAGTCTTCGCGCTTAACAGCGGCTTCGAAATATTAAAAAGCCTGGGCGGCCGCTGCGACGTGGTGCGGGCCGCNNCGATTTGTTTACGGAGGCTTTCGCCAATACCACCGGCGCCACGGTCGAACTCTATGATACGGACGGCGCCGAAGGCGCGGCGCGCGGCGCGGCATTAGGGGCTGGATATTTCACGTCACCTGCCGAAGCCTTCAAGGGACTGAACCGCTGCGGCGAGGTCCAACCGCAAGCGGCACTGATGGAGCAGTACCAAAGCGCCTACCAAAACTGGCGCCGTAGCGTGCCGGAATCCGTGTAGGCGTTATGAGTCGGGATTATTCCGCCGTATTATTAGAGACCCCAACCGGTTGCTGCCTCGAACTCGTGCCGGAATTCGGCGGCCTGGCAAACCGCCTGCGGCTGGCCGCAGGCGGTCGACAGCAGGAAGTGATCGTTGGCCTTCCCGATCGACACGCGATGCTGACGGACAAGGTTTTCCGCGGCATACCGCTTTTTCCTTTTGCCAACCGACTCGATGCCGGACGTTATACCCATTTGGGTCGGGAATATCAGCTCGCCATTAATGAGCCCGCCCGCAACAATGCCTTACACGGTTTTTTACACCACCTTCCGCCAATCGCCGAGGTGACCCGAACGGATCAAACCGCTGAGGCCGTGTTGCGGTACGCCTACAAAGGGGACGTTGCTGGTTACCCCTTTCCCGCCGACGTCAACATTCATTTCCTACTGCATAATTCCGGGCGCCTCGATATTACATTTTCGGTGCACAACCGCCACTCGTCCGCCATTCCCGTTGGTTTAGGTTGGCATCCCTATTTCGGTTTCGGGAACACCATCGACGATTTGCATCGNNTGGTGCAACACGCGGAAGTGAACGAACGATTTCTGCCGACGGGTGCCAAAAAAGAATTCAGCCAGTTTCATCGGCCCACGCTGATCGCAGATACCCGGCTTGACCATTGTTTTGTGATAAGGCGGGCACCCGACCAGGCTATGGCCAGCTCGTTGTTATGGTCCGAGCAGCGACAAATCGGCCTGGAAATATGGCAGCAAACCGGCGCCAACGCTTTTAACTTCATCCAGGTGTGCACCGCAGGAG
>DJFO01000050.1:0-605 GCA_002432555.1 Marinagarivorans sp. UBA5870 | reverse complement strand
TGGACAAGTTCTTACCGCCCATATGGGCATCCGCCTGCTGACGCAGTTGGACGCCCCACTTGCCGAGTAGATTGTCCGGGATCTTTGATTTCATTGACAGAAGGTAACGCATTATGAACGTACTGATTGGAGACAAGGAATATTTCAAAGGGATTGGCAAGATTGCCTACGAAGGACCGGAGTCCGACAATCCGCTCGCATTTAAATATTACGACGCCAAGCGTGTAGTCGCGGGCAAAACCATGGAAGAGTTTTTCAAATTCGCCACTTGCTACTGGCACAGCTTCGTCGGCACCGGTGCCGACCCCTTCGGTCCGGGCACCCAGCGGCGCGATTGGCAACAAGGCGCTGATGCTATTACCCGCGCCTACAAAAAAATGGACGCCGCCTTTGAATTTTTCACGAAAGTGGGCACGCCTTATTTTTGCTTTCACGACATAGATCTGGTGGAAGAAGGCGGGAGCCGCAAAGAAACAAGCGAACGTTTGTCGGCGATCGTGGAATTCGCCAAAAGCAAAATGGCCGCCTCCGGCATGAAACTGCTGTGGGGCACAGCGAACCTCTTCTCCAACCCGCGTTATATGAATGGTGCCTCCACCAACCCG
>DJFO01000069.1 GCA_002432555.1 Marinagarivorans sp. UBA5870 | reverse complement strand
TTCACATTCCTACTGTTCACATTCTTACTCACTGGCTGCGACAGCGGGGATGAGAGCTCGCAGAAGCCCGTGCGCAACGACTTCGACTACCGCCCGGTGACATCACCGATCTCGCCGGCGCTAAAGCAATAGTCGCCGCTCGCGATCTTACCCCGCAGGATGTGGAAATCGTTCATCAAGGCGATTTTGACGAGTTGTGGGGGCAATGTGGCGCTGTTGCTCTCGGAGCGGGACAGCCGGGTAGCGGTGGCTATAGCTTCCGGCATGCCGGTGGATTTTTATCGGCGCAGTATGTGGGTCGACGCGCTTGTTGTATGAGTGCTATTTCCTAACGATAAAGACCGATATGCAATCGCGTATGCGCATGTTGAACAGCTCTCCAGTGTATTTTGCCGAGGACGTCCACGGAATAATTGATATTCGTCACGGCAGTCTCGACACAGTGGCTAAACCTTGAAATGCAGAGACCATGGCGGATGCATTGCTCGCCGCAGGGAAAGACGTACAAGCCTATTATTACGGTAAAAGCCACGGCGATATCTGGGGTGCGCCGGCCTTAGGTGACCGGATCAATGGTCGCATGAGTGAGTTCCCGGGTCGGTACCGGTGACTGTTTCACCGGCCGGGCTCTTCGTCATCGGCTATGACGGCATTACTCAGTTCTGAGCGCGTTTTATCGCGTCGCGTTTCCTATCCGCCGCAAAGCGATGGGCAGTGCCAAGTACAAGAGGATATTGTCACTTCATATTGCAAACGCATTTTTTCGATCATTGAAACGAGGTTTTTAGGGGAGTAGCCTTTCCAAGCCTAGCATGGATCGGTCGGAGGGAAGTGTCGGTTAGCTCTCATAAGGAGGTAGGTGCTCTACCTTTTTCTATCTCGGCGAAGATTGGAGGTCGACGGCGGGTCACACTTGCTCGCCGCTTCAGCATTATCCAATGCCTTTGAGGGTGCAGGTCCGGCTTGAGTTGTGTCTGTGCATCAGTATCCGGTAGCCGCGCGGAAGCCACATTTACCCTCTGCGCACCTTGTTTGTATTTGCAGCTCAGTTTTTAAGGAACGTCTAGCTCTGTCTATGGGTTGTCGCAGATCGGTGGAACGCCAATGTTGGCTGAATCACTGCGCGGTTATCGTAACTATAAAATAAGCGGACATTAATCGGGAAGATCAATCTAATTCGGAGAAGCGGTTCATCTGATTCTACGAATTAATCATGCACTCAAATCAATCTCGCGAACGGCAATATTCTGTCAGTGTGCAGTTGGCCGAATTTAACAGCACTTGTATTTTTTCCGAGTGGGCGGCGGGATGATTTATTCCAATCCATGGTCGCTCAAAATGACCGAAGAAATTAGCGCGTGAGGATTCCAAAATGAAAAGAGCGCTTCAGCCAATAGTCTATTTAATGTATTTGCTTATGTTTGCTGTAGGGGCGGTCCACGTGGTCGACCCCTACAGCGTGGAGGAAGGAAAGACCATCGCAGCGTCAAATGCTTGTGTCGACGGGGCGCAGAACGTGAGGGGGCATGCCAAGTTCAACCATTCATTGCCTCGTTCGAGATTTGCCGGCAGATCAGACGGTGATGAAGTGGAGCCTTTTGCGGAAGAGTCGCGCACGCCCTGTGATGCCGGGTCCAGCACAGAGCAGAACGCCCTGGCCGGATGCCTCTGGTATTGCCACGAGCCGCGGTGATTGCTAAACAAGGTGGTCCGGTCCTCAGGGGTCAGAGGGCGGAAGAGGGCGTTACCTCGCTTAGTCGTCGGTGCGTTTGCCGGCGGTCGCCCGACGGCACTCCACATAGAGGTCGAGCAGTTTTTTTCGGTAGGTCTTTTTGTCGCTGGAAAGCTGCTCGATTTCGGCGATTTCAAGAGTCAATCTTAGCGCGACAGCTTCTTTGGTCTGCGGGTAGTCGGATACGTATTGCGGATCGTCAGGCATTGTCTTCTCCGTGGTTGGTTTTTTGTGCGGCAGAAGTGTAACCCTGGTGCCCCCGGCGCGCTACCTCACATTTATGACGGCCTCCTTTGTCGAACCGGGCGGCGTGAATTCTTACTTCGGCTACCGATAGCGGCCGTCCATGCCACTCCTTAGAAATCATGTCATTTCAAATCGCATAAAACGGCCGCGAATAATTGATTCAGCGCTCGAGCTGGCGTAGCCTTCCCTGGTCTTGTTAAGACACCAGCATTCGTCTTGCTAAGACACCCAGCGTTGTTGAGAGATCGCGCATAGCAATTGGATCGCCGCCGGCGTTGCAATTTGCTTGCGGTAAGATTATCAGCGAAACAATTCACTTGTTTAATTTCTTCTGGATCTGGGGTTTAGGGTTGCAGGATCCGTTAGTGTTGTTTTGTGCTGTCCCGCCGGCTGAAACTGAAGATGCCGCGGGAGAAGATCGGCCGTTTGAACGAAAGTTCGCAGAGAGAACACAATGTTCTGTTGAGGAATAGGAGGTTCTGTCGAGCGGCGGCAGAGTAAAGCCGGAACAATATTAGTAGCCCTGGGAGGAGAGAGGTGGGGGAGGGCATGGGTATGAAAATTTCACTTAAGCATTTGATGTTAGTGGTTTGCCTTGCGATTGCGGTCATAGGAGTGCTTTACATGGCAAAACCGTTTATTGCCGGAGCCTCGATCGAAACCGTTATCGGGTTTCGTTTCCCAGAACCGCCCCCCGGAGGCTTGACCTAATGCACCTCCTCGCCGGGTAGCTGCCCTAGGCACGCTGCCCCCACATATCGAGCACCGTGAGCGTCTCCGCCGGTTGATCGCTTCGCTGACGGCCACTTCGCTGACAGCCACTTCGCTGACAGCCACTTCGCTGACGGCCCCCTCGCTGATTTTCGGCCGCTGACTCCTCTTCTCACTTCTTGAACCGCTCTGGCGTTTGATTTGCCTGTTGGGCAGTAATAAAATCGCACGGACCCTAACGGGCGCGAATGCTGGCAGCGAATGATCGCCGCTTCGTTGGTGCCTGAAGCGGATCATCAAATCTACCACTTCTGTGAAGTTGGCTATCATCGACATTAGTTAGGAGTTCCAGAAGTGAGCGAGAATCTAGGTCTGACGCCTGGAGTTAAACCAGCGCCCCTTGGTGCGACTCATATGTCCACCCGCGCCGAAGTGCATTATTTCGGCCTTTTCGATCCACTCCGCGCAGCACTCGCTTTTGCGGTTTTTTTGTCCCATGCGAATATACTTCCAGAGGAAGTCGGGGACGTGGGCGGTTTTGCGGTACAGGTGTTTTTTGCGCTGAGCGGGTTTCTGGTGGGCGGCATTCTGTTGGAAAGCGCACAGAAAAAAGCCTTTTGGCGCAATGTGCCCGAGTTCTACTTCAACCGCTGCATTCGCATTTGGGTTCCCTACGGTCTACTGGTGCTGAGCTATGCGACCCTCATGTTCCTGCGTGGCTACTGGTCGAACGAACTCGAGACCCGGCTCGTTCCTCTCGTCACCTACACCCACAACTGGGCTAACGAATTTATGGGGTTAAGCCCCGCCTTGGGGCCCATCAACCACGCGTGGTCGCTGGCCGTGGAAGAGCAGTTTTATCTGCTTTGTCCACTGATCGCCGGAGTGGTCCGCAATCGAGTGGTGATCATTTGCGTTATGCTCGCGCTGACGGTCGCCTTGCCATTTTCTTTCGGTATTTCCTACTACTCCGCAATCTGCCTCGGTGTTGCCGCCGCTGCGGCGCGTCAGCTGATGCCTGGCGAGTGGTGGGTCCGGGTGCGTTACCTCGCCTTACTTGTCGGTGTGCCGGCAGTTTTCTATCTGATGGCTGCGGGATTTAAGGCGATGGATTTTCCGGTTTCCATAGCCTCCGCCCTCATAGTGGTCGGCCTGTCGGGCCATGTACCCAAAAGGCCGTTTCTCTATCTGCTGGGTGCCATGAGCTACAGTTTTTACCTTTTCCATTGGATGGGCCTCTATGTGGGGACGCCGATCGCCAAGAAGTTTGCTGAGTCCCACTACGTTTACGTGAAGGCATTGGTCGCACTCGCGGTAGCAACGGCGATCAGTTACGCCTCCGTCCGCCTGTTGGAATGGCCCCTGCTGCGTCGCCGCCGCGCAATAGCCGAGCGTTTTCCTTGGTTGTTACCTGTAGCCATGGTGGTTGCGCTTTCCCTCACGTCGCTCGGCATGATCTGGTTGTGGTTCACGGCCAATTGAAAAGGAGCCGGTACACACCGGTGCTGGATACCTTCGCCCTAACGCTGGACGGCCCCGCATGAGCGGCCGATCGCAGCCGGACGCTCCCGCTCTGCTCGGGCAAGATGGGATCCGGAATTATGGGCAAATCGAGTGGCATACCACCTTGCCCCGCAGCTTGCGGTAAACTGCCTGCACCGCAGGATTACCGAGGTGCGTATGACAGACACGAAAATGCGCTGGGAGACCGATTCGCTCGGTACCGTAGCCGTGCCCGAGGCTTGTTATTGGGGCGCCCAGACGCAGCGTTCCATTGAAAATTTCCCGATTGGTCAGCAACGTTTCAATAGCACCATGATCCGCGCTTTTTTTTATGTGAAAGCGGCGGCGGTGCAGACCAATCTCGCGCTGGGAAAAATACCGCAGCCATTACACGACTGGATATTGGCCGCCTGCAGGGAGGGGCTCGCAGGGGCGTTTGACGACCAATTTCCGCTGGTGGTGTGGCAGACCGGCTCCGGCACCCAGNNGCCGCTGTGCTCGCGCTAAACGAGCAACTCTTTCCCGCGGTTGAAAAATTACGGGCGAGTCTGCAAGCGCGCAGCGCGGACTTTGCTTCTGTGACGAAAATTGGTCGAACCCATATGATGGACGCGACACCTATGACCCTCGGGCAGGAATTTTCCGGTTATGCCGCGCAACTGGAAATGGCTCTTCACTCGCTGGAGCAGGCGCGCCACGATCTTTACGATCTCGCCCTTGGCGGCACGGCGGTGGGTACCGGCTTGAACAGCCATCCGCACTGGGCGGTGGAAGTTGCACTGTGTATTGGTCAATTAACGGGACTTCCATTTCGCAGCGCGCGCAATAAATTCATGGCGCTTTCCGCTCATGATGCAATGCTCAAAACCAGCGCGGCACTGCGCCAGCTGGCGAGCGCGTGCCTGGTAATTGGCAACAACCTGCGCCTGCTTGCCAGCGGGCCGCGCTGCGGTCTCGCCGAGATAGTGCTCCCAGCCAACGAGCCGGGCAGTTCCATTATGCCGGGCAAGGTCAATCCCACCNNCGCGCAGGTGATCGGCAACGACGCGGCTGTCACCGTAGCGGCATCCCAGGCGCACCTGCAGTTAAATGTCTTCAAGCCGGTGATTATTCACAACGTGTTGCAATCGATCGAACTCTTGGCGGGTGCGTGCGACAGTTTCCGCCTGCGTTGCGTCGAGGGGTTGGAGGCCAACCGGGCGACCATTGAGCAACACCTGCATAATTCACTGATGCTGGTGACGGCACTGGCGCCGACGCTCGGTTACGACCGCGCCGCGGCGGTTGCCAAGCAGGCCTTCGAGGAAAATAAAACCCTGCGGCAAGTGGTGCTGGAGCAAAAACTAATGGACGAAGCCACTTTCATTGCCCTCACGGATCCACAACCCATGNNATGCCGCCGTGGCGGTAGTACTCCCATTCCACCGCCGTGTCTATGCGCACCTGCACGGCGAATTCCCGCGCGGCCCCCGCCGGTGTGACGGCGGTGACCGCCAGTTCTCGCGGGGCTCCCACTACTTCCGCTATGGAAAAAAACTCGTCTCCTTTGAGGCCTAGACTGTCTG
>DJFO01000253.1 GCA_002432555.1 Marinagarivorans sp. UBA5870 | reverse complement strand
CCGTTGGCCACGGCGATGGTCACCTCGGAAATGTTCCGCACCTGGGCGGTGAGATTATTGGCCATGGAATTTACGTTGTCGGTCAGGTCTTTCCATACGCCCGACACGCCTTTCACCTTGGCCTGGCCGCCGAGTTTACCTTCGGCACCCACCTCGCGGGCGACGCGGGTCACCTCGGAGGTAAAGACATTCATCTGCTCGATCATCTTGTTGACGATTTTGGCGGAGTGGAGGAACTCGCCCTCCAGCTGCCGGCCCTCGATTTCGAGGGGCACGGTCTGCGACAAATCACCTTTCGCCACGGCGGCAATGCTGCGCGTGACTTCGGTGGTCGGCCAGAGCAGGTCGTCGATCAGAGTGTTGACGGAAGCTTCCATGGCGCCCCAGGAGCCGAGCCGCCGGTCGCACTGCATGCGCTGCCGGGTTTTACCCTCCTGTCCCACCGCGTGGCCGACTCGCTCCAGTTCGCTGGCAACGCGGCTGTTGGCCGTCACTATGTCATTGAAGGTGTCGGCGATTTTGCCGCCGATCCCGGTCCAGGTGCCCGGTAGGCGCACGCTGAAGTCGCCGTCGCGCATCGCCTGGAGCGCCGCCAGCAGCGCGCGCGGTTCGTACTCGGAATCTTCCGGAAGCGCGCTGGCCCGAGTAGTTTTTTGAGGGTGCGGCCGGGATGAGTCGGCATCGGATTCGGCGGTGGCCACCACTAAACTGTCGGCTTCGCTAGTCACTGAATTTCCCCATAAAAAAAATGAATCGCCCGGCGCGCTTATTTATGGGCTCGGGTTGAGCGGCGATCGCGTGCGCATTTCATAAGGCCGCCGAAGAAACACCCGGCCGGCAAAAAAACGTGGGAAATCATACACCCGCCCACCGCGAGTTGTCGCGCTCTGACGCGCTGCTGCGCGAAAATATGCCGGCAAATAATCCGGGATCTTTGTCGGTTGGCGCACAGATGCGAATCCGCGGCTTCGAAACGCCCAGAAATACTGATCGTCCTTCTCTGCGAACCGCTCGGCGTTTCTCGCAGGTTTTATGTTGGGCGACGCACGGAGACTATTCACCAGAGGCGTATATAACCGACCCAAACGAACGTTTTTCAAAGCCGTTCCGCACAGCGGCTTTTATACGTGACGTTCGTGACATTCGTGACAATCATCAGCAGGTGCGCCCTTGGCCGAAAAACAAGTCAGTCAAATTCGCCAGTGTTTTTTCAAAACCGTGTTCAGTCTGCTCGGCCACATGGCCAAGTGCGACGGTAACATCAATGCCAAGGAAATCCGCCGAACGCGGGTTTTTATGGAAAAAATGGAGCTGACGCCCGAGTGCAAAGTCGAGGCACAGGAGCTGTTTAATGTAGGCGCGAGCCCGGGCTTCGACGCTCACGAAACCTTGGAAGAATTTCAGCACACGGCCGCCAAGAGCCCGAGCATAGTACAAATTCTATTGGTATATCTGATCAGCATGGCCACCACCGATGGCCCCTTGCGCAAACCGGAAATGGACTTCGTCCAGCAGGTTGCCGCCGAATTGGGTTACAACAGCATACTGTTCGACCACCTGCTCAAAATGATCGCCGCACAGGATTCTTTCACCCAGTGGCAGGCACCGGAGGAGGACGCGGCGGAGACCCGCGCCGAGCAACAACGCACGCGGCACGAGGCAGAACCGCGCAGCGCGGCCGACCAATATTTAGCGGCGGCTTTTAAGGCTTTGAATATTACGGCAGGGGCGAGCGATGAGGAAATCAAAAAAGCCTATCGTAAACTTGTCGGTCAGTTTCATCCGGACAAACTGGTGGATCAGGGTTTGCCCCCAGAGCTGCTGCGCGCCGCCACCGACCGTTTCAGAACTATAAGAACGGCTTACGAATACATCAAAAAACACCATCTGGGCACACGCGCCGCTTGATGCGGCCGCTCCCCTGCCAGACTTTTCGCCCGCTTAAAAAAGCATATGTAACCGCTAAAAATTGCGCGGCAGCCGCTCAAGGTGCGGCTGTCTCGTGCGCAAGCCCCGCCAATATCGGGCAGTCGGGTCGCTCGCCACCCTGGCACAGTTGCGCCAGCTCGCGCAAGGCGGCGCGCATGGCCGTCAGTTCGGCAATCTTGCCTTCGAGGTCGCCCATGTGAGCTTCCACCAGTTTTTTCACCTCGCCGCTCGGACGCTTTTTGTCCTGCCAAAGGGATAAGAGCTGCGTGATCTCCTCCAGGGAAAAACCGAGAGCGCGCGCTGTTTTGATAAATCGCAGAGTGTGGAGATCGGCGTTGGTGTAGTGCCGGTACCCGGCTGCGGAGCGCGGCGCAGGGGATAACAAACCGATGGACTCGTAGTGCCGAATCATTTTCCGACTCACGCCGCTCGCGGCGGCCGCCGCGCCAATCTGCATAAGGTTTCAACTCCGCTCGTTTACTTGCTCAGTGCTTGCGCCACAATCCAGTTCCCGCGTCACAATAAAACCTCGGGAGCGTCGGAATAATCCGCTGGAGTGGCACGTCTGATCAAGTTGAAAAGTGCTTGACCTTCCCATAGGGGCAAGGTCGAGACTGTTTCGGTGGACGCGGTTCGGCTGCCGTTCGCGTTGCGCGACGCCGTTGTTTGCCGCTGTCGTGAAGATCAATTGAATGTCTCGTCGCGCAGCCGCAATCTGCGCGCAGACAGCACCGAGGCTCGAGTTTATGAATCCGACATCCGATATCCAGATTCCCCGGCCTGACGGGTCACCGGAGACGCGCGAACTGCTGATCGAAGGCGCCCGCTGCGCCAGCTGTGTGGCGAAAATCGAAAATGCCCTGCGCAAAGTTGACGGCGTGAGCGCGGCGGAGATGAATCTCGCCGAGCGACGGGTGACGGTGCAGGGCACCGCTGGCTCGGATGCTTTGATCGCCGCCGTCGAGCAGGCGGGATACAGCGCGCGTGAACAGGTGCACTGGTCGGCGCAGGCGGCGCAAGAGGACCAGCAGAGGGAAACGGCGGCGGATCTAACGCACTACGCCCGCCTGAAACGCGGTACCGCGGCCGCCCTCGGGCTCGGGGTTCCGCTGATGGTCTGGGGGTTGGCGGGCGGCGCCATGACGGTCCATGCTCCCCAAGCGCAAGCGGCGTGGCTGGCGGTCGGGCTGCTCACTTGCGGGGTCATGTACTATGCCGGTCGCCATTTTTATCGCGGTGCCTGGCGGAGCCTGCGCTATCACACGGCCAACATGGACACACTGATCGCCCTGGGCACTGGCACCGCCTGGCTTTACTCCATGGTAGTGGTGGTGGCACCACACCTGGTGCCGCAGCCTGCCCGCCACGTTTATTTTGAAGCGACCGCAATGATTCTTGGCCTGGTTAATTTAGGCCTGGCTTTGGAGCTCAAGGCGCGCGGTCGCACCTCAGCGGCGCTGCAGCGGCTGATGGGACTCCAAGCGAAAACCGCGCGCGTGGTGCGCGACGGGCAAGAACGGGACATTCCGCTCGAGCAGGTACGGCAGGGTGACGCGATTCGCGTGAGGCCGGGGGAGCGGTTAGCGGTCGACGGCGTTCTGCTGGAGGGCCACTCGACGGTGGACGAGTCCATGCTGACCGGAGAACCGGTGCCGGTGGTGAAACAAGTCGGCGATACAGTGGCGGCGGGTACGCTCAATAAAACGGGTTCCATGATTTTTCGGGCGACGCGCGTCGGGCGGGAAACGGCCTTGGCGCGGATCGTCGAGCTGGTGCGCCGCGCGCAGAATTCCAAACCGAAGGTTGGCCGTCTGGCGGATGCCATTGCGGCTTACTTCGTTCCCGCAGTGATGATCGTGGCGGTGGTGAGCGCGCTTGCCTGGCTGAATTTCGGACCGAGTCCCGCTTTGGCCTACGCGGTGGTTTCCGCCACTACCGTATTGATCATTGCGTGCCCCTGCGCGCTCGGGCTTGCGAC
>DJFO01000064.1 GCA_002432555.1 Marinagarivorans sp. UBA5870 | reverse complement strand
GGGTATGACTTCCACCGGCAGGGGAAACCGTCCGAGCACTTGAACCCGCTTACTTTCGTCGGCGATACAAATGAAGGTTTTGGCTACCGCCGCGACTATCTTCTCCCGCGTCAGGGCGGCACCGCCGCCTTTGNNAGTCGGCACCGTCCACGTAATATTCCAGCTCCGTCACCTCGTTGAGATCCAGTACGCTAATGCCGTGTCGCTCCAGGCGCTGGGCGGACGCCTGCGAGCTTGCGACGGTTCCGGCAAAGCGGTGTTTGTGGGGCGCGAGCAGGTCGATGAAAAAATTCGCGGTGGAACCCGTGCCTATGCCGAGTACACTCTCGGGCTCGAGCGCGGGCAATACCCGATCCAGCGCCGCCTGGGCGACAGCCTGTTTGAGTTGATCTTGAGTCATGGGAAGTCAGCTCCGATGAAATCCCAGCATTGTACTGGTTAAGCTCNNACCGCGTAGGTGGACCGCGTAGGTGGACCGCGTAGGTGGACCGCGGAGGTTGGGCCGAGCCGCGCTGGCCGCTCATGTCGAAGATGCAGCTCCTAATTCCGCCGACCTTCGGCAACCAAGCTGCGTGGCCAAACCTTACGTCTCATGACTTCCGCGCGGCCTTCCTTTACCATGCACGTCTTTCGTCAGCGCGAGCATCTCCCGGTTTTTCCATGCCCCACACATATATCAAGCGCATATTGGATGCGCGCATCTACGATCTCGCGGTGCAGACGCCGCTGGATTCGGCTCCGCTTTTGAGTGCCCGCACCGACAACACCGTGCTGCTCAAGCGGGAAGATCTGCAGCCGGTGTTTTCCTTCAAGGTGCGCGGTGCCTACAACAAGTTGCTCCAACTCACCGAGGAAGAGACCGCGCGCGGCGTTATAGCGGCCTCCGCTGGCAATCACGCCCAAGGGCTTGCGCTCGCCTCGAAACATTTGGGCGTGAGCGCCGTCATCGTCATGCCCCGTACCACTCCTTCGATCAAGGTGGACGCTGTCCGCCGCCACGGGGCCAAAGTCATACTGCACGGCGACACCTACGACGAGGCCTCGGCACACGCTAAAGCCCTGGTAGCCGAAAAGGGCATGATAACCATCCCTGCCTACGATGATCCGGATGTAATTGCCGGCCAGGGAACCGTTGCCATGGAGCTGCTGCGGCAGCACCCGGCACATATCGATGCGGTGTTCATACCCGTCGGCGGGGGCGGGCTGTGCGCCGGCATGTCCGCCTACATCAAATATGTGCGCCCGCAGACCAAGGTGTTCGCCGTCGAGCCAGATGATGCCGCTTGTTTAAAAGCGGCGATGGAGCACAATAAACGCGTGGTACTGCCGGAGGTCGGCATATTCGCCGACGGCGTTGCGGTGGCGCAGATCGGCAAGGAGACATTCCGGGTTATGCGAGAATGTATAGACGGGGTGATCACCGTCAGCGCGGACGAAATCTGCGCGGCGATCAAGGATATTTTCGAAGATACGCGTTCCATCGCCGAGCCCGCGGGAGCGTGTGCGCTCGCCGGGCTGAAAAAATATGTGGAAGCTCAGGAAAGCCAAGGGCAGACGCTCGTCGCCATCCACAGTGGCGCCAATACCAATTTCGACCGCTTACGCTACATCTCCGAACGCACGGAAATCGGCGAGGGTCGGGAGGCGGTGTTTGCCGTGGTCATACCCGAAAAACCGGGGGCCTACAGGAAGTTTTGCAGTCTGCTCGGGAAGCGCGCCATCACCGAGTTCAATTACCGCTATTCCAATGCCGGCCGGGCGCACATTTTCGTCGGTCTGCAGGTGAACCCCTACAAAAATGAGCGCCGTGAACTCTTAGAAATGTTGGAACGGAAAGGCTACAAGGTTGTCGACATGACCGACAACGAAATGGCTAAACTGCACATCCGCCACATGGTTGGTGGACATGCGCCGGCGGAACTGACTGACGAAGTGGTCTATAGATTCGAATTTCCCGAGCGTCCCGGTGCCCTGTTCAACTTTCTCAATAAGCTGGCGGGCCGCTGGAACATATCGATGTTTCACTATCGCAACCACGGGGCGGCCTTCGGCCGGGTGTTGGTTGGCATGCAAGTGCCTCCGCATGAGCGCAAAGACGTCGAGCAATCTCTGCGGGAACTCAACTATCGCTATTGGGAGGAAACTGACAACGAGGCCTTCCGGTTTTTCCTGGCATAGGTTGGAAAGCACTGCTTAAAGCGAAACCCAGCGGAAGCCAGAATATAGAATCTGAAAGGCGATCGCACCGCTTGGGTACGGTTGCCCCCCGCTTGGTCGCAACTCTCCGAAAGTCGGGCAGCCTCCGTTAAAACACCTGTTAGATTTTTTGGGCGATTATCGCTCAGGTTAATAACCGTTTGGGTTTGGTGGGTAAGTGGGTCCTAATTTTGTGAGCCGCGTTGCACCGACGACCTATTCAATTGCAATCTCGGCAATTAGAACTAAGGTGAATAGTGAACAAATTTCATTTTGGCGCTATTGTGCCGCGTGGTGTTTGCCGGTATAAAGCTTGCTTTTTTTAGACCCGCCCTCCACCCGCAAGTAAGCAAGAAAGATATTGAGGTAGTTTTCGAATGAAGGCTGATGTTTTAACACTGGCGGCCGCCGTCTTTATTCTCGGCATGGTCGTAAGTGGTTTGGGCATCACGGATGTATTTAAATCGGACGTGTCGACGCCCCCGTCGGCGCTCCAGCAGGGAGTCGTAGCGGTGCAGCGCTGATCTGCTGCCCCGTTCGCTAAACAAACTTTTCTCAGATCGATCATCTTTTTGCGCTCGCCAGGGGCGGCCTCTCGGCCGTCCGCGACGTGGCTGCGGGCAGCTGTTGCCTATTGCTTTGGTTCAGGGTGCTCTTATCGTATGTCGTAGCCGAGGCTCGCACGGCGATTGCCGGGTCGAGGGAATCATGACCTTCCGGCGGCCTTCATTCTGTGCGCTGCCAAACACCGCGACTGTAGCAGGCGCGGTCTGTGACCACCGCGTGCAACGGTACGTCCCAGGGGTCGAGCGGGAGCGCAGCGACCTTTTGGAGCTCGTGCGCCAATCCCACACGCCATGGCTTTCCAGCCCGATTGGCCCGTGAAAAAACGCGATCATAAAAGCCGGCACCCATGCCCAAACGATTGCCGGACTGATCAAATCCAACCAGCGGAACCAGCACCAGGTCCAGCTCAGTCAACGGGTAATTCGACAGGCGCGGCCCCGGCTCCGGAATACCGAAGCGGTTGGGGTAAAGCCGATCGCCCTTGCAGCAGGGCCGAAACGTCAGTCCTGCGCGGTCAACCACCGGCAAGTAGCAGGTTTTTCCCAGTCGCCAAGCGGTGCGCATCAATGGGAGAGGGCTTATCTCACCGTCCCCCGGCCAGTAAAACGCAATGTGTCGACTGTTTTTGAACCAATGAGAGCGCAGCAATCGCAGAGATGCCGCCTGGGCGGCCTTG
>DJFO01000093.1 GCA_002432555.1 Marinagarivorans sp. UBA5870 | reverse complement strand
ACAGCGTATTTGTCGCCATGCCGGCGGATGTCGACGGGCGCCTGACGATCGATTTCGGCGATCAGACCCAGGCGATGGTGCGGGAGCTGGACGGCTGGTCGCTGCTGTTTGTCGAACAGGGCCGAGTGAACATCACCACCCATCCGGCGCTGGCGGTCGATACCACGGAATTCTCACCGGCCAAAGGCTGGTACGGCTCGGTGGAAATCAATTTGCCGGCCCTGGAGGAAATTCGCCACAGCCGGGAATTCGATGCGCAGTTCCGTTTGGGCAGCGATGAAGTCGNNGTCGGACCTGTTTCCCGCCTCATGTTGACGTCTGAAATTATTTACGTGGCACCGCAAGGCGCACTCGAAAATAATCTCAGTCCACAACTTGCGAGCAAACTAATCGATGCTATTCTTCTTGAAGAAATGGAATTTGGTTATAAGAATAACGAGCTCTCGGACGGAATTTTGGAAGCCGGCGCTTACGGTGCATTTACCAACCTTTCCCGCTCCTCAATATTTACCGATGCGGCAGGCATAAATCACCTGGACAGCTGGCTCTTTGACTACTGGACCGAGGATTTCAGCTTGTAAGTAGGATTGAATAACAGATTCATTTCCGCCGGCCGGTATCCCGCTACCGGCCATGAATAAAAATAATCAGTCGGTGGTCGCGCGACTCGCGCGATCCGCTCCAAGACACAGTAGGAGAACACTATGTTCAGCAGCGTCGTCCCTATTACCCTCGAAAACCACAAAGACAAAAAAATCAAGCCTATCAGCCATTTCGGTTTTGCCAAGGATTTGAATATCGCCGCGATCATGTTGCACGAATTCTCTCGCGCTGCGGCCCTCTACCCGATCGTCTTCCTCGAAGACAAAGAGCTCGACCAGTTCCGGCCGATGGTGTTGATGGGTTTTGAGCAAGGTGAAAACCTGTTTGTCACCGACGACGGCGGCTGGAAATCCTCCTATATTCCAGCAATTATCCGCCGCTATCCCTTCACCCTGGCGCAGACCAAGGAAGCCGGGCGTTTCACTGTTTGCATCGACGAGAAGAGCGACCTGGTGAATACCAAAGAGGGACAATCCCTGTTCACTGAGCAAGGTGAACAGAGTGAGGTGCTCGAGCGCGTGAAAAAATATCTGGGCGAGCTGCAGCAAATGGAGCGCATCACCCATGAGTTCTGCAAATATTTCGCCGAGAAAAACATGTTCACGCCGCTCAATATGCGCGTGCGTCAGGCCAATAAAATCAAAAATATCGCCGGCTGTTACGTCATCAATGAAGAGCGCTTGAACAATCTGTCCGATGACCGCTTCCTCGAGCTGCGCACCAAGCGTTATTTGCCGGCCGTCTACTCGCACCTCGGCTCCCTCGGCCAGATCGAGCGCCTGCTGCGCCTGAAAGACGAGCAGAGCTTGGAAAAAACCGAGGGCACCGAGGTAAAAAAAACCAAAAGCTCAAAGAAGGTAGTGCACCAGGACGAGCCGGAAGAAAACCTGACGGTTTAATCCACTAATTTGCCCGAGCCTTCGCAAGAAGGCTCGCGGCGAAATTTGGAATCAGCGAATAATAATAACAGCCGTCAAACGACGACTGCGGTTTGTTGCGGCCAAAAATATCTGGCCGCTGTTTTTTCCTATCCACAAAGATATGGGCGGGATCACCATGAGTAAACAAAAACCCACCTGGCACTCAAAACTCGCCGTTTCGTTATTTCGCTCCAGGGCGCACTTGAAGTGTGGCCTCGCCATTGTTCTGTGCGCGGGGGGTTCGCCGGTCGCGGCCCAGCAAACTGTCGTCGATCAAAGCATCAAAGACTTACAGCAAATTAATTTGCAGCGCCTCACGCCGGAGAGTCTGGTGAAGGAGGTCAGTCATCGCAACGCCAGTGCTATTTACGAACAACTGCAATGGCAGTTGGCCGAGCGCCAGGTGGATATCGAAAGAGCCATCTTTGAACCCGAATTCATTTTGTCGATCATGCACCAGGATTTGGATACGCCCAATTCCGTTGACGAAGCGCTGTCCCGCAGTTTCCAAGCGCACTACGAAGAGGAATCCCAGCGCCTGAGCACTGGGGTAAAGGGTCGGGCGATCACCGGCGCCGAGTGGAGCGTCGTTTACAAAATCCAGGGCACCGAGAGCAACGTTATCGACCAGTTTGCCACCTACGATCGGGAGCACCGCAACACCATGCAGTTAGTGGTGCGCCAGCCCCTGCTGCGCGACTTTGGCATCGGCACCACCGTGGCCAAACGNNGCCTGCGGCTGATGGAAATTTCCGGCAACGCGATCCAGGCTTATTGGAGTTATTACCGCGCGCAGGAAAATTTGCGCAGCTGGCAGGAATCCGTCGGTATTTCCGACAAACTTTTCCGCGACGCCAACGCCCGCCTCCGCAACGGCCTCGGTGCCCAGACCGACGTGTTGGAGGCGGAAACCGCCGTCGCGGGACGCACCGCGCGATTGCTGAGCGCCCAAGCGGATCTGGTGGAGGCGCGCAATAAAATTCTCAGCCTGCTCGACGTCACGGCGGAGGCGAGCCCCGATCTGCAAGTCATCGCCGCGGTGACGCCGGACCAACAAAAAATTGCCGTGCCGGTGTTTGAGCAGAGCCTGGAAAAAGCCCTGGGCAGCTGGCCGCCGTTTTTGGTGGCCTTACAAAAAGTGGACAGCGAAAAAGTCCAGGTAAAATACGCGCGCAACCAAACGCTGCCACGTTTGGACGTCGCCATGGGTTACGACGTGGTGGGCCTGGACGCGAAATTCGAAGACGCGGTGGATAAATCCCTCGGCGGACCTTCCGATTCCTGGTACGTCGGTTTGGAATTCAGCATGCCGGTCCTCGGCAACCAACAGGCCCGCGGCGCCCTCGCCCAATCCCGCATTCGCGAGCGCCAGGCGGTGCTGGAATTAAATTCGGTGCGCAAGAGCCTGTCCAATAGCTTGCACAGCAAGCTGGTGCGGGTGCGCCACGCGGAAGAACAACTCGCGCATCACCGTCGCGACGTGGAACTGAAACGCCGGCTGCGCGATGCGGAAGTCGACATGGTGGCCAAGGGCCGCAGCAGCGTGCGGGAACTCTTTCGCCAAGAAGAAGATTTGATCGACTATCAGAATCGATATCTGGACGCGGTGGTGGAATTAAAATTGGCCGAAGCCGCGCTGGATATTGCCGAGGGCAATCTGTTAACTAAATACGGTATCGAAATCCAACGCGCGGAAGCCGCGCAGAAAATCGGTGTCGATGCCGGGGGACTAGCGGCGGGGGAGTAGGTTGGTGAAGTTCGCATCCGCATTCCACACCGTCTCCCCTACGCGGGCCGCCCTGGCCCTCTCCCCGGCCCTCTCCC
>DJFO01000287.1 GCA_002432555.1 Marinagarivorans sp. UBA5870 | reverse complement strand
GACACCATCGCTCAGTTGGTGAGCGAGCAGGAGTCACTGCGAGAAAAGCTGAAGCTGCAAGAGGCTCAGTGGGATAAAGAAAAGGCGGTGGTCGCGCAGATTCACGAACTGCAACAGCAGATTGAGGACGAGTTTCACCTCGCGCGCAAACCGGCGGCGGAACGCAAAACCGAGCCCCTCGCTGTCGATGCCTTGCAAGCAGTTAAAACTCGGCTGCACCAGTTGATCGCCGACCTGGAGGAAATTCAGGGCGAAGATCCTATGATGCAGATCAACGTGGACGGCCAGGCCATCGCCGAAGTGGTGGCCAACTGGACGGGCATACCCGTTGGCAAGATGGTGTCCAACGAAATTCAGCAGGTGCTGAACCTCGGCACGAACCTGGGCGAGCGGGTGATCGGCCAACCCCACGCACTGGAAGCCATCGCCCAGGCGATACGCACTTCCCGCGCGGGCTTAACCGATCCGCGCAAGCCCATTGGGGTGTTTTTTATGGTGGGATCGAGCGGCGTCGGCAAAACCGAAACCGCCCTGGCGCTCGCCGACATACTCTACGGCGGCGAGCAGAATATCACCGTGATCAACATGTCGGAATTTAAGGAGGAGCATAAAGTTTCCATGCTCCTCGGCTCGCCCCCCGGTTACGTCGGTTACGGTGAGGGCGGTGTGCTGACGGAAGCCGTGCGCCGCAAACCCTACAGCGTGGTGCTGCTCGACGAAATGGAAAAGGCCCATCCGGGTGTGCAGGATGTGTTTTACAACCTGTTTGATAAAGGCACGATCAGGGATGGGGAGGGGCGTGATATCGATTTCCGCAACACCGTGATCATCATGACCTCCAACGCCGGCGAAGAGCACATCCGCGCCCTCTGTGCCTCCGCCGAAGAAAAACCCGATCCAGAAGTACTGCTCGACAATTTCCGCCCGCAGCTACTGCGCTATTTCAAACCGGCATTTCTCGGGCGCACCACCATCATCCCTTATTACCCGCTGGGCGATGAAGATCTGATGAAAATCTGCCAGATCAACATGCGTCGCATCGAAAAACGGGTGCGCCTCAGTTACAACGCCCAATTTACTTATGACGAGGACGTGCTGCTGCATATAGTGGCGCGTAGCCAAGAGGTGGATACGGGCGCGCGCAACATCGAGAATATCCTCACCCGCAGCATGCTGCCGGAGCTGGCCTCCGAGTGCCTCAGCCGCCTGGCGAAGGGCGAGGAAATCCGCCAGATTCACGTCGGCAGCTCGGAAGAGGGCGGGTTTATTTATAGGATTGAGTAGGCGGCAGCGGCGTCTCATTTAAGCGGGCCGCCCCAGCCCTTTCCCCTTACGCGGGTCGGGGGAGAGGGTGCTCCCTCAAAACCACCGAAACGCCACCGCAGCCACTATGGTCGGCGGCAGGGCGGCGAGGAATAGCCACCAGGGGTGAACGGATTCATCCGCAAAATGCCCGCGCAATATGGCAATGCCCGCCGGATTGGGCGCGTTGGCAATGATCGTCAAACCGCCCCCTGTCACAGCCCCGGCGACCAAAGCGTATTTGAAATCATCGGACAGCCCCTCCACCAAGGATCCGAGATAGGTAAGAGCGGCATTGTCGGTGAACGCGGTCAGCACCGCCGCCCCAAAAAACACCTGATCGCTGGTCATATTCATCAAGAGCGGCTGCAGCCACCACTGCTGCTGCCCTCCCAGAACCACCAAACCCGCCAGGAAAAACGCCACCAATAATCCTTCCCGCAGGATCAACCGATCCTGGTAGTGCTGATAGGCATTTGCGATGCCGAGAAAAAACAAAAACAGCCCGAGGAAAATCGCGGGGTGGTGGGCGAATACCACCAGCCCGGCGAGAAATGCCAGGTGCACCAGCGTCAGGACCAGCGGCACGGGCNNCGGGTGTCTCCGACGAACTCGGGGTCGCCGCTGGCAGTTGGCTCAATTCCCGGCGAAACAGCAGCGTCGTGACGACGGCGTTCACGGCCACCGCCAATGCGGCTTTCCAACCGAAGTTGGCCAGCATAAAGCCCGTGTCCCATTGCCACTTGCCGGCGACCATCAGGACGGGCGGCGCCGCAAAGGGCGTAAGGGTACCACCGATCGAGACGTTGACGAGCAGCACGCCGAGCGTGGCGTATTTGAGGCGCGCTGAAATGCCGCGCGAAAACAGCTGTTCCGCCAATATCAGAGCAGCGAGCGTCATGGCGGCAGGTTCGGTGATGAAAGAGCCGAGCAGCGGGACCAAAATCAATACGGTGAGATAAAACCCCATACTGCCCGGCAGCGGGAGTGCCCAGGTCAGCATACGCACGCCACCGACGGCCACCTGCAAAATCGGTCGGGTGGCGGCCACCACCATGATCGCGAAGACAAACATGGGCTCGGTGAAATTCCGCGAATCCACGTAGCCTATGGCCGCCTCGGTGCCGCTGATCGCGAACATTGTCACCACCAGCACGAAAGCCCAGAAGCCGAATACGACTTCAACCTCTCCCAGCAGATGCCACACGCCCGCGTGGGCGGGGCGGGTATGGGCTAGATGTTCAAAAAATTTGGTGGCGAAGGTATGCAGGATGGCCAGTGCGAACAGGAAAGTGGCAATTATTTCAATGGTGCTGGGAGTCACGCCTCGCTCCTTTGGAAATGGAAAATCGCGCATGGATCGCGCCGGCGATCGTACCTTACACGTTTAGGATTTTGGAGGCTACCGCTTAGGACCGCCCGGCGGTCACCATGCCGCCGCCACTGGCTCAACTCGTCAGCGAGAACCCCGCCTAAATTGGACTAGCGGGGGTTGATCAGTAAAATTTCCCGGCTCAGCTGAAGTGTCTTAGTGTTCAGGGCGACGAAAGGAATCTCGCTGCGGCCGGCTTGCTGCGCTCGGAACTCGAAACGATCACCCTGCTGATCCACGTATTCGACCGCCTTTGGCAGAAGATCGTCTGGCTGCGCAAAAATCCAGTTGGCATTCCAGTCCGGCGGCAATCCCTTGAGCACCACCGTGAATTCGGTCCCTGCTTGGACCGCAGACGGGCTTTGCAACGCAAAAACCGGTGGATTGCCCGCATCTGCCGGCCGGCTGTTGGCCCGCATCAACTGCAGCAGCGCCAGCGCAAGGGGTTCGACGTTTTCCTCTTCCCACGCGCTCAATTTCACATAGAAGCCGCCAAACAAAAAATGTACGGAGTTCGCCGGCGGAGAATTTTTCGGCACCAGATAGAGATCGGCAGCCTGGTCCTTGCGCTTCAGGTTGACCTGCCCCCGATCCGTGAGAGATAAGGCAAACATGACCTGGTCGAGGCGCTCCCGCCAATTGCCCGGCAGCGCGGTGACTTTAAATAAAATCTCTCCCGCGGCCGATTGAAAACGGCCAGTCAAGTGTCCTGCACCCTTGGGTGTGATTTGCGGCTGTTCAAATTGACCCCGCCATGTCTGCCCGGTGGTGTCTGTTATCCCTTGAAGCTGGCCGCGCCAGTCCAGCAACACCTGTATTTCCGCAGGCGGCCGGCGAAGCAAATCGGCATAACCAATTTCGGTTTTAAAAGCTTCACGCAATTCCCGGTTGAAGGATGGCTCATTGCTCATGGCGGTCGCTCCGCTAAAAATAAATAGAAGTAGACATAGGCGCAGGCTAAGTGACATTACGAACATCCGCTCTTGCGCTCGCTATGGTGATGATTCCGCCGGCTGTGCCGGAAACAGCCGGCCAAGGATTGGGCGGCCTCACCGTATCCAGCGTCTCTTTCAAGTAGCCGGCTCGGTCCTCTGTGCCTTTTGCTGGGCCGGCGCAGGCATCGTAAATGCGCGCGCTGAATTCGCGNNTTCGCAAAACATATGGTTTCCAAATGAACTGCGGTCCGGGTCGGTCGCACCGACGACTAAATAGTTCTTGATCGGTGTTTTCCCGGGAAACGGATTGTTGCACGGGCCCCATCCCACCAGGTTAACCGTTTGGATATAGCCGAAAGGATTCAGGTAAAGTCCATCCACCACCACGCCCAGGGCACCGGAAAATACTATGACGGCGTAGGTCTGGTCATAGCAGTTCACTTTTCCGGTAGCGGGAAGCATGTAGCTTTTTAACTCGAAGGTGCCAGACGCCCCGCCAAAACCCGGCGCGCCCTCATCCGTCTCGTACTTGTGATTCGGCAGGGCGAAACACGTCTGGGTGACCTCTGCCACGGCCTCTGCAGTTTTTTTAAGGTAGGTCAGTTTGGCTTTCACAAAAATAAACCGCAGTGCTTCGACCCACACCCCCTTTTTAGCAAAAAACGGCAGTTTGGCCGGGTCGGCAAAAACGAAGAATAATTCTACGGCGCTGCGGCCGGCGGACACACAGACGTCCGGCGCATCGACGCCCCAAAAAATCTCGCCCTTGATCCACTGTAGGGAGTCGGGCGGATTCTGCAAAGTGACTTGCACCCTGTGAGTGCCGGAAGCCAGAGAAACGCTGCCTTCCATCTGCATCCCCTGCAACATGCCCAGCAATTTGCCATTGCCACTGTAGCCTTTGCTGGTGATCTTCACCTTGACCGACACCTTATGGCTCGTTTTGCCGATGGGCAGAACCGCAGGTTTTTGGGTTTGATTGATGCCGTCGGCGGCCGCCGGCCAATGGGGCGCGGTGATGGTCGCCGCCTGGCGACTGGCCTTGAAGCTCTCGGGAAACTCCACCTCGATGACCTCCGCGCGCAAGTATTTCTCCTGTTCGTCAAACAGGAGCGCGAGGGCGATACCTTCACCTATTTGCGTCATACGTCAATTCCTTTGCCGGCTTCCCGATTTGATTTTCGCTTCATAACAAATCCGCCGGTGTCAGGTTTTCCACCGGGATTTTTTCCAGCACCAGCGCACCGCGCCTACCGAGGTCCGCCGAGCAGTACACCAGGTTTGCCTGGGCGGTGCGGTCGCGGTGCAAATGTTCGGCGGCGAGCGCCACGAGCGCGGCTCCGGTTGCCGCGCCCAAATCGCCGTAACCCTCGGCCGGATGCACGATACGCACCCCTTCAGGTAAACGGGTGCGATTGCGCAGCTGCGCAACGCCCAGTTCCTTCGCCCAATAGTGTTCGCCATTCATACTGCTGTAGATGCTGTGGATCGCGCCGGAAAAATCTTCCGCGAAAGCACCTTTGAAGGCTCGATCCAGCCCCTCGCCGCGGTAGGGCTCCGCAGCGAAAAAATGTCCCGGTTCATCCGCCACACCTGGGCGGCGCAGCGCCACCAGATTACCCTGGCGCACCTGCGCCAGGCGGGCGTGCGGCGTCAGCAGCAGAAAAGCCGCACCCTCCCCAGGGGCGTATCCATCCGGATTGCCCTCCGCCAAAAGACGCCCCAGACCATCGAGACCATCCAGGTGAGGATAGTGCCAGCCGCAATCACTGCCGCCGATCAGCACATAGTCGTGCTCTAGGCGATCCGCGTGGCGGAAAACGAACCCCAGGGCGTCGATTGCCGCAGCGCGACCGGTTTGAAAAGTGCGGCCGGCTTGGATNNACGACTTGTTTGCGGCAGGCCGAGGCGAGATTTTTGGGCAGCCAACCCGCGGGTAGATAAACCGGGAATTCCGGTAGATGTTCGGGCGCGGCGAGCAGGAGAGGAACGGGTTGGGTCAGCGGTGCCGTTGCACAGGCCTGCTGCAGGGCGAAAACGGCCATCTTGAATATGCGCGCCTGCACCTGGTTGAGGGCCGGCTCTGCCGGATCGGCAATTTCCAGCGCGGCAAATAGTGCCTCGGGAACTTCCGTGAAAGTGATCTGGCGAAACTGGNNGGGCGATTGTGGTACTCGGAAATTTTGTAACAACTCACGCCCGCCGCCAAAAAGGCGTCATTCATCGCCGCGGTGCAGCCGGCCGGGGTCAGCATACCCACGCCGGCGATGTAGAGACGCCGCATCATAGCCAGGCGACCTCAGGCGCGGCAGGATTTGGCAGAGGGGCAGCCCGCTCGAATAACGCGAGCTGCAGTGCCGCTCCATAACGCCGGTTTTGCGGAGCAGTGCGGTAGCGCGCGGCGATATTTTCCCGCTCGCAGATCTCGCCCATCCAGTAGCGGCGACCGGTTATCAAGTGAGAAAAATTTAGGGCGGCGATTTTGGTGACTGCCGGGAATGGCAGATCGGCGTCATCCTCCGGGTCCGCCTCGATCNNGGCGGGGGCCAGCGCCAAACCCTCCCGCTGCAAATCCACACCCGTAATCACGCAGAAAGCTTCGCCAGCCGGGCGGGCGAGCTCTGGGGTTGCCATAAGGTGCACGAGCCAGGGGATCGCTTGGGGATCGCCGAGTGCGGCAGCGGCCTGCATCGCGCCGCGTAGATCCACTGCCTCGTGAATCAGGCGGTTGACCCATTTGCGCGATTCGGCGACGGGGATGGCGCGCAAAGCCAGATCAATTGCTTTGGTTTGAAAAGGTCCAGGTTGCAACGCAAAGGGTTCCAGTCCTTCGGGGCCCTTCGTGTCTCCCAGGAGGGCCGCGGACCAATTGGCCCAGAAGCGCACGGTTTCATCTTCGGCCCGGCGCGCCGCACGCACCGCGGGCAGCAGGTCGGCACGTTTCAGTTCCCCTGCCAGCCGCAGCGCGCGGGCGCAGCCGGGCAGGGCGATATTTTCCACCGCGAACTTCAGATAGTGTTTGGGATCCTCCCGCCGAACGCTGCAGCCGCAAAGGGCGAGATGCTGCAAGCTAGAGTTGTCCCCGTCGAACCATTGTTTCACCGCGGTATAAACCCGCTCTGCTGGCAGCCAGCCCAAGGCGCTCACCAATCCGCGAAACGCGTCCGGCTCGGCTAGACCGGCGTCGACCACCGACTGGATCTTCGTCGCCGCGCCGCTGGCAAACGCCAACATGACGGCGACGAATCTATCGCCGGCCTGCGCGCTTGCCCCAGCCTCCAGCGAAATCTCCCAGGCGAGTTCCGGCGCCGTCGCTAAAGCGCGGAAATGCGCGGCGATCCGCGCGTCCAATTCCGCCAGATCCCGCGAATAAAAATAAGGCCTGCGCACAGCCCGCAGCCGCAATTCGCACAAAAAGCCTGCATCACCGACCAGAGTTTCGTAGTGGTCCAGGTAACACTGCGCTAATCCGTGAGCCGATCCGGGAACCGCCATACTCACCCCATAATGTTCTTGCGGTTGTGGAACAGTGGGTCGCCCATCCGGCAAACGTTCTTACCTTCGAATTTCACATCGAACGAATACAGCATAAATTCACAGACACTCATTTGATCGTTGCTGAGCACGCCTTTTGCCACTCCCGGTTCGTCTCCCGTGCTGCGGGAGTATTCCGCGCCTTTCACCATCGGCATCTGGCCGTCGGTTTTCACGGTGGTGGGGCCTTTGCTGGTATCGGATGCCATGCCGATATTCGGATAGGGAATCGGCATGGGCCCCGGAGGCGTTTTGCAGACATCGGGAAATACTATGCTCAGGCCACCGCTGCCTTTATGCACTATGCCCCGGCCGTTTGCGAAAGTAGTTTGTGCCATAGCTCGATTCTCCGATGAGGCTCAGCGCTGCATGGTCACGCTGACCTGGTTGACCTTAGCGGACTTTTTGTCGCACGGAAGCGCCGCGCGCCACACCAGCGAAAGTTGCAGCTCATCCGGCTGCAAAATCACCGTTTCCAGAAAAAAAGGCGCTGTCGTTTCTCTGCCGGACACCATAACGCGATTAAGCAAATTCACACGGGGCAGGGAAAATTCCAGCGGGCCCTCCGCTCGAACTCCGCTGATCACCACCGGTTCGCCGCCTTGCAGAAATCCCGGATAAATTTGATCGTGCGGTGCGCAGTTCATAAACCGCGGGCTGTAATCCGGGGGCAAGTAGGGCGCCCGCTCGCGCTGCCACGCTTCATCATAGGTCCCCGCGTAGGAAACTCGCGGCTGCCAATGGCCGGCGACGGGCGCGAAGCAGCTGGGC
>DJFO01000328.1 GCA_002432555.1 Marinagarivorans sp. UBA5870 | reverse complement strand
CCAGATGATCACCGAGGACTTCGACTATGCTGCCGATGGCAAAATTGTCGCGCTCCGGATATTCGAGAATATCCGCCACCACCAGTTGGCCGGAGCTGGCATTCTGCGTCTGGTCGGCGGGAATGATAATGTCCTGCGTGATACGTGGATTATCCGGGCGCACGTAGTGCACCCCGCGCTCCACCCTGTAGCGGCCGACGAGCTGCCGGGNNTCGACGATGGAGCCTTCCTTGCGGCCGCGGAAACCGCGTTCGCCCAACCGCACCAGCACCTCGTCCCCGTCAAACACCCGGCGCATCTGCCGGTTGGATAAATAAATGTCTTCGCCGTCGCCCGTTAAAACAAACCCAAAACCGTCCCTATGGCCCTGCACTCGCCCCCGCACGAGGTTCATGCGATCGATGCGGCCGAACCCGCCCTTGCGGGTACCGACGATCTGCCCGTCGCGGACCATGGCGATCAACCGCCGCCGCAGAGCCTCCAGCGACTCCTCGTCATATAAGCCCAATTTTTCGCCAATGACTTCGCGGGGCAAGGGACCGGCGGATTCGTCGAGCAGAGCGAGAATCACTTCGCGGCTGGGGATGGGATTGGAATACTTGCGCGCTTCGCGCTCAGCATGGGGGTCTTGGAAGGGGTCGTTATTCGTCAAAGCAGTGTCCTTATTTTTCAAGTGGTCGAGTATAACCCAGGCGGGGCGGATGTCGAAGAGTATAACCCCAGCTGTTGACAAGGCCATCGAGCCGTTTTATATTTCGCGCCCTCGCCCAGGTGGTGAAANNCTTCAGGTGTTAGTGGCTTAACGGTCGTGGAGGTTCAAGTCCTCTCCTGGGCACCAATTTAAGAAGGCCGACCCTGTGTCGGCCTTTTTTATTTCTCTTTGTCCCGGTCTTTCTGTTCCGGTCTCTGTGTCCCGATTTCAACGCCGAGAGACCCGCTGGGCCCCGACCCATACGCGCATTTCTGCGGGATCGAATTGCAGCGCCGACTGACTTGCAGCCCGACTGACTTGCAAAAGTCGCGCGCAGGTCGCCTGGCCGTGGCGGCGCGGGTCTACACAGACAAAAAAGACTTTCTCCCGGGCATTGAAAAATACGTCTTCGGCACTAAATATGCAATGCGAACGCACGCTGCAGCCTGGTTCCCTTTTGCGCCTAACTCCCCCGATAATTCGGCGCATACAGGTTCGAACTTATGCTTTACTTTCAGAAGCCATCAACAAACTGGCTGCGCGCGGCATCTCGGCCGGGACAATGCCGGGGAACATCTGATTTTTCCGGTTCCCGCGTTGACCACGCCAGCTGCCTGCCCTCGCTCCACATGGACATCCACATGGAGTTCCACATTAGAGCTGGCTTCTGGAACACCCGACGACGTTACCATGCGTACAAGCTTGCAGGGACCGTCCGCCTATTTTTTATGCGGGCCACCCTCCGCGGCTTGTGTAATTATTACCAAAAATTGTAGTTTTGAAATTGTCATTCGGCGAATCTGCATATACTGCATACACCAGCATGGCAATCGTGACTTGAAGAAAAACGGAGAAAGTTTTGTGAGATTATTCGTCGCACTGCGCCTTTTCAGTGAGAACCACGCCCGACTTGGAATCGAGGCTAACCTGAAAAATCACGGTCCGCGGGGCAAGCTGATCGACATCCATATCGAGCGATTCCATCCCGCCCTGAAAAACATCATTGAACACTTGCGCACACACGGGAAATTACCGGCTACGCGCCAGGGGAATATTCTACGCACTGTCGATGGACAAAAAACCATCGAGCGCACGGAAGACTGCAGGCTGTACTGGTGTGAAGTGGAAACCGACCTGGACCTGCCTCACTGGGAGGCGTTGGCCGAAGTCGAAGCAGTGATTCGCAAGGATGATTTTACGAAATTCGCGCAGTCTATCCGCTGTCGCGCCGGCGCTGCGTATATAACAGCGTGTGAAGAATACGCGCAGCACTTGCCGGTAAAAACCTCTCAGCCAATTAATTACGAACCTCCCCGCCGGCCCACCGATCGCGCCGCTTGAATCCCCGGCGGCGTCGACCCTCGCCGCGCTAAGCTCGCTTAACGCAAAAGCATTTTTAAAGGTGAGCAGTCGACGCGCTCAGGTAACGAGCGCGTAACCGACGAAACCCAAAAGCATAAGGACGACAGCGAGCGCGACCAGCGCTAGGGCTCCGTCGCGCGAAACAAGTGCGAGGCCGAACGCCGAAAGTGCCAGCCCGGCAAAATTCGCACTGAAAGGCACAAACTCCATCGCCGGCATCGCCAGGGCTATGAGGATACACACCGCCGCGATCAGGTATTCCCCTTTGCCTTCAACCAGGCTCGACAGTCGCGGGTGCGTGTAACGGTCGACAAACCTAGCCGGCTTGCGCGACCAATCGAGAATTTTCTGCATTTTGCGCTGACTGATGGAACGCCGTTTTAGCCATTGCGGCAACCACAGGCGGCGACGTTTGATAATCAACTGCCCGGAAATGAGCAAGACCAGCAGCGCCATCACGGTCGGCACTCCCGGAATGTCGCCGATCACTGGCGCCAAGGTTATTAGCCCCGCGACTAATAAGAGCGGGCCAAGCGAGCGGGACCCGACGGATTCCAGGATTTTGCCCAGACTGACGCGCTCACAGTTTTCCGCCGTATCGGACATCCGTTCAATCAATTCGGACAGAGTAGTCACAGTTTCAGCCATAAAAACCCCAGCACATTCGTTCGATTTCGGTTCGGAGAGGTACCTTTCAAGGTGTGTGCCAGCTCCTCCGGCAGGCGAGACCAACCGGCACGCTTCCGCAGTCAATATAAGGCTGGCGCCGGCGCATTCCGCGGACACCGTGGAACAAAACGGGGAAACCATCCGCCGCCGAAACTATTTCACCGCCGGCTCCGCGGCGATTCGTAAGGCGGAAGTTTTTACAAAAAATGGTTATTTATGAACCCTAGCCTGCGTTTTGCGTTTCGAGAAAAATCGAGTGTCCGTAGGCTATACCGCTTGGAAATACGCCAAATACAAAGGTCGCACTACAGCAGATTGCCGTACCGCTGCCGGGTATTCAAAAAAAAAACAATGGACGATTATTTTTGCTGCGCTCGATCAGTGACGTTCGAGCGGTGATTTGGAGTTATGAATTTCGAGCGGTAATTCGGCGGTCTCATAAATAGGAAAGTCGCAGTGGAGCATATTGCAGGCGCCCGAGCGA
>DJFO01000411.1 GCA_002432555.1 Marinagarivorans sp. UBA5870 | reverse complement strand
CAGTAGATGTGCGTATACGAAGCGTTGTCCGCATGACTGGAGGATCCTACTCAGGAGAAAAAATCTGCATTCCAATGGGATTCACTGTTTTTGAGGCGCCTCGCTAAAGCTGACCCTTCTTAATGGGACCGAAAAAACCGATTGCACGACGGTTTTCTGTTCGCTATCCTCTGGCGCCCACTCAACCGTGAGAATAGGCCGTGCATCTTGGGGAACTCGAAAAGCTAGTCCTGAACTACCTCTGGTCCGCCGGCCGCGCCGACGCCAAGCAGGTCCACGGGCACTTCCAAAAGGCCCGGGGCGGCAGTCTGAATACCATTCAGAGCACCTTGGATCGGTTATACAAAAAAGGCGTTCTCAAACGGGAAAAAAAAGGCCATGCCTTCCAATATTCGGCAGCCATGGGAAAAGAGGCGTTTTTAGGCAAGTTGATCCAGAAGGTCACGCAAGATTTTTCCGACGACCATGAGCATTTACTGGCCGCGTTCGTGCGTTTATCAGCTGATCTCGACGAGGCACATCTCGATCGCTTGGAGGCTTTGATCCGAGATTCCCGGGAGCAAAAAAAGGATAGCCCCACATGACGGCCGGATTGGGCGGGCTGCTGCTGCACCTCTGGTTGATTGCCGGTTTTACGGTCATAGGCAGCGCCGTTGTGGTCAGCCTTCTGCATCACCGCCTTTCGGCGATGCTCTCCTGCTTTGGTCCTTCCGCGAAACGGCGGTTTGTCTGGTATATCGCCGCTCTTCCGTGGGTACTGGGTGCCGCGGCCGCCGCGCTGACGTTGGTGCCGTCCATGGATCACGCGTTGGGTTTCACACTGGATCATTGCCATTCCCATGGTGACGGCCATGGACACTTATGCTGGTTTCACCCGCCGCTTTTCGGCTGGCGGAGTTGGATGGGGATCGGCGTTGGTTCGTTGTTCGGGCTCACGCTTTGGAAAAGCGTGGCGCTCACCCGTCATCTATGGCAGCAACAGACCCACCTAAAAACCTTGCTCACATTTGCCCGGAGAAACACTAATGGCAGTTACACGCTGGACACTGACAGTCCCATGGCTTTTACGGCGGGTTGGCTGGCTCCGAAGGTGGTGGTGAGCCAATGCTTGATTGAGGCATTGACCGCCCAGGAACTCAATATTGTTCAACACCATGAGCAGGTCCATCAGCGCCGTCGTGATCCCATGGAATTAGGGCTCTTCCATGTGATCTTGTGCGTGTTCTTGCCGTTCGCCCGACGTAATCTCCAGGCGGCTTTGGAATTGGCCCTCGAGCAGATGGCCGATGCCGAAGTGTCCCTGCACGAAAGTCCAGCCGATATTGCCGCGACCTTGGTGAAAGTGAGCCGGCTGAATCTTCGATTCCGCAAACAGCAAATCGCCTTGGGGTCCTGTTCCTTTGGTGTCGCCGCCGTGGAAGAGCGCGTTCGACTGTTGCTCAGCAAGGAAAAAGGCCGCCCTTTTCCCTGGGGAAGCTTCGGACTCTCTAGCGTGTTTCTACTGGTCGCTGCTGTTTCCTGCGCAGACAGTTTTCATCACGCGATCGAAACCATTCTTCACCATCACCCATAATGAGATCGAGACTGACGTCATGTCTATTTTTCAGAGGCGCGCACCTGGAAAGCCGATGCCAAATCGGTTTTCCGCGCCAGTTGCCCGAATGTCCGGGGTATACCTGGCGAGTCTTTTGATTTTCACATCCACTTTGGGGCAAGCGGCGGAGACGCCCGACGCCGTGCTGGAATGGCGCGAGGCCGCAGCGCTGACCCTCGAGCGTCATCCAACGTTGGTGGCTTTTGGTCATCAACTGAAAGCACAGGAAGGTCGGCTGCTGCAGGCGGGATTGAAGCCCAATCCTGAACTCACTGCGACGATCGAAGATGCGTTTGGCAGCGGGAGTTATCAAAATGCCGACTCGGCGGAGAGCACCCTCAGCATCAGTTGGTTGCTGGAGGGGCAACAACGTAAGAAAAGATTGGACGCCGCCGAAACTCAAACGAACCTTCTGGAAGTGGAGCGGGATATCAAACGCCTGGACGCGGTAGCGGAAACCGCCCGTCTCTACGTAACGGCCATGGCACTGCAGGCGCGCGAGCGGCAAATTGAACAGGCCATCACCTTTGCCCGAGAAGCCCTCGGCGCAATTCAGAAAAGAGTCAGCGCCGCCAATTCACCTGCCGCCGAACTGGCGCGCGCGCGCGTTGAGTTGTCNNCTCGCGGCCCAATGGGGCAGTTCGGAAGTGAGCTTTTCTCAGGTGGAGAACCGGCTGGAAAACGTGCCGACGGTGAACGACTACGCCCAGTTGCAGGTGCGCCTGCGCCAGAACCCGCGGCTGGAATACTTCAGTACCCAAGCACGTATAGAAGAATCACAGCTCGCGCTCATTAAAGCCCAAGCGCGGTCGCAATGGCGGGTTTCGGCCGGTATCAAACATCTGGCAGCCACCGACGATCAAGCGCTGGTCGCCGGCGTGTCCGTTCCGCTGGCGGTCTTCGATCGACAACAAGGACGCATCGCGGAATCCCGCGCATTGGCCGAGCGGAACCACGCAGAACACAATGCGGAAATTCATCGATTGGACACCGCGTTATTCGCGGTCCACCAGGAGTTACTGCACAGCCTCCACAAGATCAGCGCCTACCGCAACGACATCTTGCCAGCGCTGGAGCAGATCCTCAAAGAAACCCGCCGGGCCTATGATCTTGGGCGCTACAGCTATCTGGAATGGCAAAGCGTCCAGCGGGACTACCTGGCCGCTCAGAATCAGTTGATCGACGCGAGCGTCACTGCGCATCTCAACGCCATCGAAATCGAACGTTTATCCGGCGTTCCGCCGCATGCGACCCCGAACGAGGAATGATATGAAATCCACAACCGGACTCCGCTGGAGCAGAACATTGGTGGTCGTGCTGACGCTGCTGCTTACCGCTTGCGACAAAGCGCCGGAAAAGCCGGAGCATGGTGCAGAACCGGTCATCGAAAAAGGCGAACACAACGGCCGCCTTTTGAAGGACAAGGATTTCACCCTTGAGCTTGCCATTTTTGAAACCGGGGTGCCGCCGGAATACCGGGCCTGGTCCTATTTCAATGGCAAACCGGTCCAGCCGGGTGAGGTGAAATTGCAGGTGCGGCTGACGCGCCTCGGAGGCAAAGTCGACGTGATCGATTTTGCTCCCCAAGGGGATTTTCTGCGCGGCAACTCCGTCATCTACGAACCGCACTCCTTCGTCGTGAACATCGAAGCGAATCATCGCGGCGCCACCCACCGGTGGACCTACGACAGTTTCGAGGGGCGCACCCGCATTGAACCGGCGGTGGCCGAAGCCTTGGAAATCGGCACGGCGATCGCCGGGCCTGCAACGCTTGCCGAAACCGTCGAGGTGTTTGGCAAAATCGCCGCCGACCCGGCGCGCGAGCGGAAAATCGCGGCGCGGTTTGAGGGAATGATTACCCGAGTACATGTCACGCTCGGCCAAACGGTCACCGAAGGGCAATCTCTTCTCACTGTGGAAAGCGACGAGAGTCTGCGCACCTATGACATCAAGGCGCCAATTGCCGGTGTCGTGGCGCAGCTGGACGCTAAAGCGGGTCAACACACGCGCGGGACTCAATTGATGCAGCTCATCGACAACTCGCGCACGGCCGCCGAACTTGCAATCTTTCCCGGCCAATTGGCCAAGATCAAACCGGGCGCCGATGTAACCGTGTTGTATCAGGAGCAGGAATTGCCGGGGCGAATCGAGCAACTCGCGCTGGAATCCAACACCAATCAATCCGTCACCGCGCGCGTACTGCTGGATGCAGCGCTGCCGCTCGGCGCGCAGATCCGGGCCCGCATCGAAGTGGACGAATATGAAGTTCCCCTCGCGGTGCAACGTGCTGGCCTGCAGGCTTTCCGCGATTTCACCGTGGTTTACGCCAAGGTTGGCGAGGAATACGAGGTCCGCATGTTGGAGCTCGGTCGCGCAGCCGGCGAATGGGTGGAGGTGCTCGGCGGCTTAGCACCGGGCACGGAG
>DJFO01000015.1:288-2640 GCA_002432555.1 Marinagarivorans sp. UBA5870 | reverse complement strand
ACGAGCTTTCTTCCGGCTGATTATGAATATCAGGGAGGTCGAGCAAATTGTATTCCAATTCGCCTGGATAAACAGGCCCAATTCGCAGGCATTATTGAAATCACTTAGGTCGACGAGAACAGGGATGTGCTCCATGCCCCAGTTTTAGCGGAAATACAGCTCGTTTTGTTTATTGGGTAGTGCTTACCGCCGCAGTCAACCGAAACGCATAATGACTCAGTGTAGTCAATTGCCGCGCGTTTATTGCGTTTTTTTTCAGAGTGCAAACAATGCCTCAGCCGATTTCTGTAAATTACTCCGACAAGCCACTGTCGGTCGTTTCGGTTTCCGTATAATGCCGGTTTTTTGTCGGGCGATGCCATGCTGCTGATGGTGGATAACTACGACTCCTTCACTTTCAATATCGTCCAATACCTCCTTGAATTGGGTGAAGAAGTGATGGTGGTCCGCAACGACGAGTTGGACCTCGAGGCTATCCGGCGGCTTGCTCCTGGACGCATCGTGATCTCCCCGGGTCCTTGCACTCCCGTCGAAGCGGGTATCAGTGTGCCGCTGATCACCGCCTTCGCCGAGCGTGTGCCGATCCTGGGAATTTGTCTGGGTCATCAGTGTATAGCCGCCGCTTTGGGTGGCAGTGTCGTCCGCGCACGACAGGTGATGCATGGAAAAACATCAGTCATCGAACATTTAGGGCGTGGAGTATTTGCAGGGTTGCCCAGTCCTTATCGGGTTACCCGCTACCACTCTTTGGTTGTTGATCCGGAGAGGCTTCCAAAAGATTTGGAGCTGACGGCCTGGGTGGCGGATGACGCGAGCGAGAGTAGCGAAATCATGGGCATCCAACACACATCCTGGCCTTTGCATGGTGTTCAGTTTCACCCCGAGTCGATCATGAGCGAGCACGGTCACGCGCTCTTACAAAATTTTTTGCAGATACCGGAGGCCAAATGGATATAAAAGAAGCGCTTACCCTAGTCGTGGAGCGGCGGGATTTGGATCAGCCGCAGATGACGGAAGTGATGAATCAGATCATGACTGGCATTGCCACTCCTGCGCAGATCGGTGCGTTTTTAATGGGCCTGAGGATGAAGGGTGAAACCGTGGAGGAGATTGCCGCCGCCGCCCAGGTGATGCGCAATCTGGCAACCAAGGTCGAGGTGAAGCTCGATCGTTTGGTGGATACCTGCGGTACAGGTGGCGATGGTTCGCGGTTATTTAATGTTTCCACTGCGTCCGCGTTGGTGGTCGCGGCGGCTGGTGGTCGCGTTGCGAAGCACGGTAATCGCTCGGTGACCAGCACCACAGGCAGCGCTGATGTATTGGAAGCGGCGGGGGTGAATTTGAATCTAACGCCCGCGCAAGTGGCGCGTTGCATCGATGAGCTAGGCGTAGGGTTTATGTTCGCGCCGGCCCATCATGGCGCTATGAAGCATGCCATTGGACCCCGGCGCGAGTTGGGGTTGCGTACGATCTTCAATATGCTCGGTCCACTAACCAATCCGGCGGGTGCCAAGCGGCAGGTGGTGGGCGTCTTCGACGCCAAGCTGTGTAAAATTTTTGTCGAGGTGCTTGCACGTCTCGGCAGCGAGCACGTCATCGCTTTGCGTTCCGAGGATGGACTGGACGAAATATCCTTGGCCGCGCCGACTCATATTGCCGAGCTGCGTAATGGCGTAGTAAACGAATACACCATCGAACCATCGCAATTTGGAATTCGCTCTAATTCCTTGGAGGGACTCAAGGTGTCGTCAGCGGCGGAATCATTGAATCTCATCCGCGATGCTTTAGGAAAACGCAGCACCCCGGCCGGCGAAAAGGCAGCGGACATAATCGCACTGAATGCTGGAGCGGCGATTTATGTCGCAGGACTTGCGGAAGATTTAAGCACCGCCGTAGCCCTGGCGGAGGATGCGATTGCCACGGGTTTGGCGGGAGAGAAGTTGAAAGAGCTGGCGGAGCTGAGCCAGTGTTTTCAGCCGGTATAGTTGCGGCCGCGTATCGTTTTCATATGGTGCCGTTTCGCCGAAATGGTTTTCGCCCTATATAGTTTCACTCCATATAGTTTCGGCCGGCATCCTTCAATTTACGATTTATCGAAAGGCAGATATTTGTGACTGAGACCCCTACCATTTTGCGCAACATTATCGCGCGTAAACACGAGGAGATCGCAGCGCGACAGCGCCAGTGTTCCATTGCTGAGTTACACGCTCGGGCCGCGGAACAATCGCCCTCACGCGGGTTTGCCCAGGCGCTTGCCCAACGCATAGAGGCGGGAGAAGCTGCCGTGATTGCCGAAATAAAAAAAGCATCACCCAGCAAAGGCGTGATTCGCGAAAATTTTGATCCCGTTGC
>DJFO01000015.1:0-214 GCA_002432555.1 Marinagarivorans sp. UBA5870 | reverse complement strand
CGCACTGCCGGTGATTCGCAAGGATTTTCTTGTCGATCCTTATCAGGTTATTGAAGCGCGAGCGCTTGGCGCGGATTGCATACTGTTGATTGTTGCCGCGCTGGATGCCGCGCAGTTGCGTGACTTGAACGAATTGGCGCTGGAGCTGGGTATGGATGTGTTGGTGGAAGTGCATGACCGTGCAGAATTGGATTCCGCGCTGCAGCTGCCTAAT
>DJFO01000144.1:151-4087 GCA_002432555.1 Marinagarivorans sp. UBA5870 | reverse complement strand
ACTGATCCTCCGGCTCAACCAGTATTGGGCCGAACAGGGCTGCGTTATTTTACAGCCGTTGGATATGGAAGTTGGGGCCGGCACTTTCCACCCGGCCACTTTCCTGCGAGCCGTCGGCCCGGAGACTTGGAACACGGCTTATGTGCAACCGAGTCGCCGCCCTACGGATGGTCGTTACGGCGAAAACCCGAACCGCCTGCAGCATTACTACCAGTTTCAGGTGCTGATGAAGCCCTCCCCGGACAACCTCCAGGATCTGTATTTGCAGTCTCTGAAACGCCTGGGCGTCGATACCGCGATCCACGATATCCGCTTCGTGGAAGATAACTGGGAATCGCCAACGCTCGGCGCCTGGGGTCTCGGTTGGGAGGTGTGGCTCAACGGCATGGAGGTGACCCAATTCACCTATTTCCAACAGGTCGGCGGGCTCGAATGTTACCCGGTCTCGGGAGAAATTACTTACGGACTCGAACGTATCGCTATGTATCTGCAGAACAAGAACTCCATTTACGACCTGGTGTGGACCCGCGGGCCGGACGGAGCGGCAGTGACTTATGGCGACGTTTTTCACCAGAACGAAGTGGAAATGAGCCATTTCAACTTCAGCCACGCCAATGTGGAATTCCTCTTTAAAACTTTCGACGAATGCGAGGCGGCGAGCAATCGGCTGATCGAAGCCAGCCTGCCCCTACCCGCGTACGAAATGGTGATGAAGGCGTCCCACGCCTTTAACCTGCTGGATGCGCGCTCGGCCATCTCGGTTACGGAACGCCAGAGGTATATTTTGCGGGTGCGCACCTTGGCGCGGGCCTGTGCCCAGGCTTACTTCGACGCGCGCCTCAAGCTGGGTTTTCCCTTGGCACCACCGGCACTGCGTGAGGAAGTCATAAGAGCGAAAGGCGCGGAGGGAGAAAAAACATGAGCTCGCATACGCACAATTTTCTGGTGGAACTCGGCACCGAAGAACTGCCGCCAAAATCACTACTCGGGCTCGCGACGGAATTTCACAACCAGATCATTACCGGTTTAAAAAACCTCGGCGTCGAATTTGCCGCAGTGCGGCCCTTCGCCGCGCCGCGCCGCCTGGCCGTACGCGTCGAAGGGCTGCCGGCAAAAACGCCGCTAAAATCCTCCACCGTTTGGGGTCCGCCGGCGAATGTCGCTTTCGACGGCAGTGGTAAACCGACTAAGGCAGCGGAAGCCTTCGCGGCGAAAAATGGTGTATCCGTGAACGATCTCGCCACCGCCAGTGATGGCAAGGTCGAAAAATTAATGTGCCAGAACCAAAGCGGCGGCGAGGCTTTGGAACAACTGCTGCCCGGCCTAGTGCAGAACGCCTTGGCGCAGCTGCCCATCAGTAAGCGGATGCGCTGGGGCGCCAAGCGCGAAGAGTTCGTCCGGCCGGTGCACTGGCTCGTCATGCTGTTCGATACCCAGGTGATTCCCTGCCGTATCCTCGGCCTGGACGCCGACAACCAGACGCGCGGTCACAGATTCCACTGCGACCGCAAATTGACTGTCACAGCGCCCGCGGTCTACGAGGCGCTGTTAGCGGAAGAGGGGCGAGTCATTGCCGATTTTGCCGTGCGGCGCGAACGGGTGCGTGCGCAGGTTCTCGCCGCCGGGGAAAAACTCGGCGGTAATGCAGTGATCGATCCTGACCTGCTCGACGAAGTGACGGCCTTGGTGGAATGGCCGGTCGCCCTCGCGGGAAAATTCGAAGAGCGCTTTCTTGCGGTACCGGCGGAAGCCCTGATTTCCTCCATGAAGGAACACCAGAAGTATTTCCACGTGGTCGACCGCGCAGGCGCTCTGTTACCGCATTTCATCACGGTCGCCAATATCGAAAGTACCGATCCCGCGCAGGTCATTGCCGGCAATGAAAAAGTCATCCGCCCGCGCCTGTCGGACGCGGCATTTTTCTTTGAGACCGATAAAAAACGCACCCTCGAGCAGCACCGGGAAAAATTGCGCAGTGTGGTTTTCCAAGCCCAATTGGGAACGGTGTTTGAAAAAACCGAGCGCATCTCCCGTCTCGCCGGCTTCATAGCGCGCGAGCTCGGCGTCACCGCCGCCTGGGCTGCGCGCGCCGGGTCTTTGAGCAAAGCCGACTTGGCCAGCGCCATGGTCTACGAATTTGCAGAAATGCAGGGCATTGCCGGGTTTTACTACGGCCGGGACCAGGGGGAAGAGCCAGAAGTGTATGCGGCCCTGAAAGAACAATACCTGCCGAAGTTCGCCGGCGATGCCCTGCCGCAAACCGCAACCGGAGCCGTGGTGGCGCTGGCGGACCGGTTGGATACGCTCGCGGGTATTTTCGGCCTCGGCCAAGTGCCGACCGGCTCCAAGGATCCATTCGGTCTGCGTCGCGCCTCCCTGGCGGTGTTGCGCATTCTCGTGGAGAAAAAATACGACCTCGATCTGCGGGCGCTCCTGCAACAAGCGGTCGGTCAATACCCGTCATTGCCCAAAGGGAGGGAGAGCGTTGATTTGGCGCTGACTTATATACTGGAGCGGTTCCGCGCCTGGTATGAAGAGCAAAATATTCCCGCGGTCGTTTATCAGGCGGTGGCGGCCAAGAATGTGACCCGTCCCCTCGATATCGATAATCGGGTGCAAGCGGTGGCGGCTTTTTACCGGCTGGCGGAGGCTGAATCCCTGGCAGCCGCCAACAAACGCGTCTCCAATATTCTCGCCAAACAACCGGTGGTGGCTGGCGCGACCGTGGACCCGGAGCTGCTGCGGGAGCCGGCCGAACGTCAATTGGCACAGGAGGTGGCCGCCCTGCGGTCCCAGGTGCAACCGCTCTTCGCCCAGCATAAGTACAAAGAAGCCCTCGCGGCCCTGGCGGGCCTGCGCGCAGCCGTCGACTTGTTTTTTGATCAGGTGATGGTAATGGCGGAGGATCCTCACCTGCGGGCCAATCGTCTGGCGCTGCTTGCCGGGCTGCGCGAGCTTTTCTGGGAGGTGGCGGATATCTCTCAGCTTGCGGTGAACCAATGAACCCATGGATCGTGCTCGACCGAGATGGAGTGATCAACCGTGAGTGCGACGGCTGCGTGCGCTCGGCTGCCGCTTGGGAGCCTCTGCCGGGCAGTCTCGATGCCATAGCCGCGCTGACTCGCGCGGGCTACAAGGTAACCGTGGCCACCAACCAGGCGGGCCTTGCGCGCGGGTGGCTGACGGTCGCCGACTTAGAACAGATTCATCAAAAAATGTCGGCGGCGGTTGAAGCGACTGGCGGCCTAATTTACGGGATTTTTTACTGTCCGCACGATGCCAACGCCGGCTGCGACTGTCGTAAGCCGCGCACTGGTCTCTTGGACGCTATTGAAGCCCAGCTCGGCGCAAACCTGCGGGGTGCTCCGCTCGTAGGGGACAGCTTGAAGGATATTCAAGCGGCGCGCGCCAAAGGCTGTCAGCCGGTGTTGGTGCGCACCGGCAGAGGCACCCAAACGGAGACCACGACATTGCTTTGGCCGCACTATGGCCAGAATACGTTAATATTCGATGACTTGGCGGCGTTCGCCCGCTCTCACCTGCAACCGCGATAATCATGCTCACCCAATTGCGCTCGGCTCTGTTCGCCACGGGCTATATTTCGTCCGGATTTTTATACGGGTTTTTTTCCCTGTTCATTTTTTATTTGCCGCCCCTGGTGCGCCACCGAATATTGATTTCCTGGTGCTGGCTGACGGTGCTTTGGCTCCGTTTGATCTGCGGGGTGAGGTTTGAAATTCGCGGCCTGGAAAACATGCACAAAACGCCGGGCCCCAAAGTCGTTTTGGCCAAACACCAGAGTACCTGGGAAACGCTCGCCCTGCAGAGCCTCTGTTTTCCCGCTTCCACCATCTTGAAGCGCGAGCTGCTGAAAATTCCATTTTTCGGCTGGGGCCTGCGCTGTTTGCAGCCGATCGGCATCGACCGGGAAAATCC
>DJFO01000144.1:0-122 GCA_002432555.1 Marinagarivorans sp. UBA5870 | reverse complement strand
TTGAATGTGCTCCTCTTCCCCGAGGGAACCCGAGTCGCACCGGGCGAACGGGGCAAATATGCGCGCAGTGGTCCGGAAATCGCCATAGAGGCGGGCGCTGACATAGTGCCCGTGGCGGTCAA
>DJFO01000230.1:7500-11321 GCA_002432555.1 Marinagarivorans sp. UBA5870 | reverse complement strand
GTCATCAAGCCTCGCGCAGCACCACCGCCGGCGGTGTGTTCACCACCGATCGACAGCTGATAAAACCGAGCAATCCAATCAGTGCAGCGCTGGCTGCCGGGCCGATTATCCAGTAGCGGAAATGGGGTTTGATCGGCGTCTCCAGCACCCAGTGCTGCAGGCTGGCGAGCAGCGCTTCCGCACCGAACACGGCCAATATGCCCGCGAGCAAACCCAATAGAGAAAATTCCAGCCACACACTGCCGAGCATCAGCCGCTGCGGGCTGCCCAGCGCCCGCAGTAGGCCAACTTCCTGCTTGCGGCTGTCGATGCTGCTGGTAACGGCGGCGATCAACACCAGGGCACCGGCGGCCAAAGTCAGCCACAACACCAACTGCACGCCGTCGCTCACTTGGTTCACGATGGTGCGGATTTGGCCGATTACTCGGTCCAATTCGATGACGAGCAGCGTCGGGTACTGGCGCAACAGCTCGTTGAGGAACACTTTTTCCTCCGGCGGCAAGTAGAGACTGGTGATGAACGTCGGCGAATAAGCATCGAGACTGCCGGGGGCGAAAATAAAATAGAAATTCGGGTGCATGGATCGCCAGTCGAGGGTGCGCAGGCTGGCGATCTCGGCGTCCAGCTGCAGACCGCCGAGGGAAAAGCTCAGTTTGTCGCCCAGCTTCAGGCCGGCGTTCCGGGCGAGTTCCGCCTCTACGGAAACCCCTGGCAGCCCCGTCCGACTTTGCCAGGCGTCCCACCATTCGCCCTCGACAATTTTGTTGTCGCTGGCGAGCTGCTCGGTCCAAGTGAGATTGGCCTCCCGGTTGAAAACCTCCTCTTCTTTGACTGCCGCCTTGCCCAGCTCCACGTCGTTGATGTGGGTCAGCCGCCCGCGCACCATGGGATAAAGAGGCTCGCGCGTCAGATGGCGCGCGTCCAGCAGTGCCTGAACCTCGGCCACCTCATGGGGCGGGATGTTCACCAGGAAATGGTTGGGCGCCCGCGGCGGCAGCTGACCCTGCCAGTCGTCCAACAGGGAGGTGCGCACTATGGTGAGTGTCAGGAGCAGCATAATTGCAGTGGCGAACACCACGATCTGCACCAGGGTCTGCTCGCGCCGGCGCTGGAGATTGGCGACCGCAAGCCGCCAGNNCCGAGGTACAGCAATCCCACAGCGAGCACGGTCGCCACCGCCAGCACCGCGCTGAAACCGCCGAGAACGCTGAGTGCCAGCGCCAGATCTTGGCTGAACAGCAGGATCAACAAAAGCACAGCGGCAAAGGCTAATCCGGCTTGAAGCCCTAACTGTAGCCGGCTGACCGCCAGTTCCCGCCGCAATATTTTCATCGGCGGCACCCGCGGCAGGAACCAGAGGGCGGGTAGGGCGAAAAACAGCAGGCAAATTAATCCGCTGCCAACGCTGATCAAGTAGGGGTAAATGCCGGGCGGCCCTAAGTGGAGCCGATATACCTGCCAGAGTCCGAGGGCGACAAAACGCTGCAACAGTTCGCCGACCAGCAGCCCTGCAAGGGAAGCCGCGCCTGCGAGCACCAACAATTGCAACAGATAAAGGCGGCGGATGCGGCCGGTGGTCGCCCCCAGGCTTTTTAAGAGCGCGACCTGATCCACGTGGCGGCTGGCGAACTGGCGGGACGCCAGGGCGAGCGCCACTCCCGCGAGCAGCACCCCGATCACCGCCGCCAGCAGCAGAAAACGTCGGCCGGTGTCCAGAGTGCGGCCGAGGCCGCGCTGGTTGGAGTTCACGTCCACCACGCGCTGGTTTGGATCCAACCGCGGGCCCAGTGCCGCGATGAAACCATCGAGCGCGTTACCGTCGTGCGCCAGCAGCCACTGGTACTGCACACGGCTGCCCGGCTGGACCACTTGGGTGAGCGGCAGGTCGGCAAGGTTCATCAGTAACCGCGCCCCGAGAAAACTGAAGGGGTTGCCGCTGTCGGGCTCCCGGATCAGTACTCGGGTCACCGTGAGTTCGTGTTCGCCGACGGCGACTTTCCCGCCAAGCTCCAGGTTTAACAGCGGCAGCAGACGGGAATCCACCCAAGCCTCGCCGGGCGCGGGAATGCCCGGCGCAACTTGAATATCTTCCGGGCGAGTGGCGAAAGGTGTGGTGCTGACCTCGAGCTGGCCGCGCAGGGGATAGGCTTCCCCCACCGCTTTTACCGCGGCGAGATGCATGTGCTCGCCGGCGTACACCATGGAGGAAAAGTGCGCGGCGCTGGTGTGCGCCAAGCCGGCGGCCTCGGCTTCCCGCTCCCAAGCGGCGTCGTGGGGATGCGACCCGCGCACAACTCGGTCCGCCCCGAGCAGGGCGTTGCTCNNCTCGTGCACCAGGGTGCGCTCCAGCCGATCCGTGAAAACCGCAATGCCGCTCACCACCGCGACGGCGAGCAGGAGGGACGCGGCCAGGAGTTTCACTTCGCCGCTGCGCCAATTGCGCCAAAGAATGCGTAAGGCCAGTAACATATGCGCCCCCTTAAGCCGCCGCTGCCAGTTCACCGGCCACCAGGCGAATTCGCCGATGGCAGCGGCTAGCGAGGCGCTCTTCGTGGGTGATTAGAATCAGGGTGGTGCCGAGTTCTCGGTTGAGGTCGAAGAGCAGGTCGATGATACGAGCCCCGGTTTCGCTGTCGAGATTTCCGGTGGGTTCATCGGCGAAGAGGATGCGCGGTTGGCTGGCAAAAGCCCGGGCTATCGCGACCCGCTGCTGTTCACCGCCGGACAGCTGCTGTGGATAATGGTGCAGGCGCTCATGGAGTCCTACCCGCGCAAGAAACTCCTCGGCGGCCGCGCGGGCATTTTTCACTTTGTGCAATTCCAGCGGCAGCAGGACATTTTCCAGAGCATTCAACCCCGGCAGCAGTTGGAAGGACTGGAAAATAAACCCCACGTGCTCGGCGCGCACCCTGGCCCGTCCCTCCTCATCCAATTCGGTTAGCACCTGTCCGTTGAGCGAGACGCTGCNNAAGCGTGGATTTTCCCGAGCCGGAAGCGCCGGTAATAGCGACGCTTTCACCGGGTTGGATGGCCAGTGAAATGCCCTTGAGAATTGTGAGGGCACCTTCGAAGGTGCTGACGGTCTTAACGATGTTTTGTGCGGCGACCATTGGAGTTGACGACATGCGGGTTCCTTAATTATCGGGGCCAAACGGTAAGCAGTTGCGATGCCAATGCGCTTCCGGTGCAATGCGAATAATGCAAAGCAAAAAATTCAATTCTCATGCGGAGATCTTTATGCAGCACACCATCGGAATACGCCTGTGGTGCCTTTTTGTCCTTCTGATCCTGAGTGTCCAGGGTTGGACCGCCCCACCGCCCCGGATTCTCGTGCTGGGAGACAGTCTCAGCGCCGCCTACGGAATCAAGGTCCAGGAGGGGTGGGTGAGCCTGTTAGAACAACGGGTCGCGGAAAAATATCCGCATCAGGTGATAAATGCCAGTGTCAGCGGAGAAACCACCGGCGGCGGCCTCGCCCGGCTGCCCGCGCTNNGCGGCAACGACGGCCTGCGCGGCCATCCCGTCAAAGTGATGCAGGACCAGTTGGCCGCGATCATCGAACAGAGTCGCGCCGCGGGTGCGCAGGTATTGTTGTTGGGAATACAGATACCGCCCAACTATGGCCAGCGCTACGCCGACACTTTCCGAGATGTCTATGCGCAGCTGGCCGAGCGTTATGAATTGCCGCTGGTAAGTTTTTTTCTCGAGGGCGTTGCGCTCCAGGCGGAGCTGATGCAGAGAGACGGCATTCACCCGACGGCGGCAGCGCAGGCCAAGCTGCTCGAGAATGTCTGGCCGGCGCTTGAGCCGTTGCTGAAAGG
>DJFO01000230.1:0-7483 GCA_002432555.1 Marinagarivorans sp. UBA5870 | reverse complement strand
GCCTCGAATTAACGCCTCGAATTATTGCCTCGAATTATTGCCTCGAATGGCGCCCGATCTTCGCCGGGTCTGTGGGCACCCGCAAGGGGTGCCCCAACGGGTCCTGGTGAAACCAGGGCGCCCGCGCAGGAGGATCCCGCCGCACACGCGTGCCTGGTTTTGTTTGTTACCTGTCTGCCCGACTCAACCGCGAATGGATGGCTCCCCACCTGCGCGGGGACGACGAGAGGCTACGGAATTTACGGCAACACGGTCAGCTGATCCTGCGCCGGATCAAAATCTTCCGCTGTGTAGTGAATATTGCCGTCGACCAAAAGTATTTGATCCTGCCCCACCCCGGTGGAAAAGCTATAGGGCAAATCNNCCGAGCAAGTGGACCGTGTCATTGCCGCCGAGCAGGTCGACGGAATATTCGGTAAATGAAGGTTCATTTTGCACAAAAACGGCGGAGGCCCCGATGGTGAGAGTATTGTCGCCGTCGGTTCCGTGGGCGGTGAAGCCGCTGTAGTAGCTGCCCAGTTCGACGGTTCCATCGATTTCCAGGTGGTTGCCAAAGTAATTGCGCAGAATCCCCGCGTTGTACAGGCGAATAGCGCTGGTGCCGCCCGCGCCCAGGCGAATATTGTCGGCGTAGAGGCTGAGGTCCGTATCGTCGCCCTGAATGACGCTGTTGTCCGCCTGGGCGATGGTGGCTCCGTCGCCCAGCGCGCGAATGCGCACGCTGCTGAGGGAGAAGTTGCCATCGCCGAGCAGCAGATCATTCGCGTCCGTAATATCGAAACTGCCCACAGCGCCATTGAATTGCACCACACCGAAGTCATTTTCTGCGTGATCGAGAAGCACCGGCAAACCGCCATTGGAATTGACGATCAGTTTTCCGGAGAGGTGCATGGGTCCGACCTGGTTTAAATCGCCATTGAGCTCAAAGGTCGCGTCAACCGCATCCAGCGCCGTGACTGTGGCACCCGAACTGCCTGCCGTGTCTCGCAACAGCAGACTCATGGCGAAAGGTGCCTCTTGGGCCACCGTCACTGTATCCCCATGCTCGCTGGTGCCTTTGATGGAAATGTAACTGAAATTCACGTCGCCGGGGGTCTGAAAGGCGTCGATGGCGACGATTTCATTTTTGAACAACACGTCGATGGTGCTGTTATAGAGGGCTAGGCCGCTGCCATCCGAAAACCCGCGCAGATAAACATTTGTGCCGTCGAGAGTCAGGCCGCTGTCCGCTAATGTTATTGCCGTCTCGAACTGTTGGGTGACATTGCCGCCGGCGGTGACCGCCAGGAGGGAGTCGGCGAGGTCGAGGGTATTGAGGGTGATATCGCCCGCGTCGTGCAGGGCGATATTACTGGTGTACGCCGCTTTGACGGCCACCTCGTTGAAGTTGTTGTCAGCGTGAGTCAATTGCACGTCGGCGGCCAGCGCCAAGTCGAGTTGCAGCAGGCCAGTCAGTTCAATGGCCGCGCTTTGCGTGACCCTGCCGGTGGCCGCGATATTGGCGTTCACTGCCTTCAGTGCGGCCAAGTTGATGCCCAATTCCTCGTCCAGCTGTGCCACGAGATCCAGCGGTTGACTCTGGGCGATGCTTACGGCATCGACACCGTTATTGCCGTGCACGCTGACGTGACTGAAATTAAATTCTTCCCCCGGCACCGCGACCGCATCGAGCAGGGTTATTTGGTCGGAGAAAGTCACGTCCAGGACACTGTTGTACAAGGTGATCCCGCTGCCGTCCGCCAGGCTATTCAAAACCACCTCCTGGGCGGTCAGCGTCAATCCGCTGTCCGTCGCAACCGCGGCGGTTGCCGACTCTTGTTCGATGCGGGCGGCGGTGATCGCGAGCGTGGCGTCGGCGAGGTCGAGGGCGCCGAGAATAATTTGGTCGACGTCTTGAACGAGGATATTGCTGGTATAGGCGGCCGTAGCGCTGACTTTGTGGAAATTATTGGCCGCGTGGGTCAAGTGCACATCCGCATCGCCAGCGAGTTCCAGATGTAATTCACCGTCAAGGCTGATCGCACCGTTTTGCCGCACACTGCCCACAGCGGCGAGAGTCGCGTCCGCACCGGTCAGCTGGTTGATGATGAGCGCGGTATCGGTACCGCTGGCGTTGAGCGCAAAGTGCGTGCGACCTTGAGCAGCCAATTGATTTGGCCCGAAAGTCCCTGTCGCGGTGAATGCCGCGGGAGCGAAGGAATCAGTGAGATCGCTGCTGCCGAAAATACGCGCGCCTTTCCGGTATTGCGCATCCAGCCAGCTGTAGCCGTAGAGGGTGACAAAACTGCCGCTCCTGTCGCCGAGGTGGACGCGATCGGCGTCGACCGTCAGGGTGCTGTCGTAGAGGGCTAGAGTGGCATTGGCCGCTTGAGAAACCGTTGCCTCGGGCCCGAGCGCCCGGATGGCGACGCGCGCGTCCTCTGCCCGAAAACGCCCGACCTGAATATTATTGGCGTCGGTCAGCTCCAGAGTGCTGGTGTGCCCGAGATTGGCATCGACGCTCCGGAAATCATTTTCCGCGTGATTGAGGTAGGCTTCGCCCCCGGCGGCCAAGGTGACCGCCAGCATGCCTTTCAGACGGATCGCTCCACTCTGGGTGACCGCGGACGTCGACACCAAGGTGGCAGTATCGGCTGCGAGCCGGCCTATATCCATGTTCTCTTCGGTCAGCGTGGCAGCAAGGCTGAATGCGCCCTGACCGCGCGCGCCCAGATGGTGGCTGCCCTTGATCCCCTTGGCGTTGATGATGTTCAAGTCAGCTTCAAAGGGCATATCCAGCGAGTCGGCCATGGTTATCTCGTCGGCGAACTGGACACTCAACCAGCTGCCGAACAAACGCAGGCCGCTGGTGGATTTATCCCCGAGCAAAATTTTATCGGCGGTGAGGTAAATATTGCTGCTGTCGGATTCGACCCGGGTATTTTCGGCCTGGGTGATGGCGGCGCCGTCGCCCATGGTGGTGATGCTCAGGGCGGAATCCACCAAATCGATTGTGCCCAACTCCAGGTCGTTGGCCTCGGTGAGGGTGACGCTGCTGGTGTGCCCCGCGTGCAGGGTCAAGGTATTGAAGTCATTCTCGGAGTTGGTGAACCGGACATTCGCGCCCGCGGTTACCGTGATCGCCAGTTGATCGTCGACTTTCAGAATCCCGTTTTGGCGTACGCGGCCGGTGCTGTTGATGATCAGATCTTCGGCGGCCACATTGGGCAGGCGGATACTGATGTTGCCGTTTATCTGCACATCACCACTGCTATCCAGACGGGAGTCGGCGTTGCCTGCAACTTCGTGCCCACTCAGTAAAACCTTACCGGTGTCGGCGGCGCCGTGGGCGCTCACACTGCCGGCTTGGGTAAATCGCACCGCGCCGTCGCCGGCCTGCAGGTGCACCGAACCCGCGTTACCGCCGCCGGTTTGGTCCGCAAGAATTTTGCCGCGCTGGGCGATATTTTTGCCCACAACTATCACATCGCCCGCAGCGGTCTCCGCGCTGGATACGCTCAAGGTACCGGTGTTAATTACATCGACACCCGCGCCGAGAGAAAAACTGCCGTCGGGGTGCACCACCGCAGCGGTCGCGCCGCCCAGCTCACCGGCGTTCACCGCCGCGGAAAACAAATCGGCGCTGACGCTGCCGCTCAACAAAATCCTGCCACCTTCGGCGGCCACCGCGCCCGTATTGCTCACACCCTGGGCTAACAAGGTCGCGGCATCTATGCGAACCCCCAGGAGTCCGGCCTCGTCGAAGGTCACCACCGCCTGCTCGCCGGACGCCAGGGCGACGNNGCGACGCGACCCAGTTTTGCCGTGATAAAACCACTGTTGGTAACTTGTTTCCCAATGAGCGCGATATTCCCGCCCGCGGCTGCGTTGATCACCCCCCGGTTGACGACGGTTCCCACGCTACCATCGACCGCTGTGAGCACCAGCTCGCCGTTCATGAAATCGGTGGTGGAGAGGTTTAAACCCGTAGCCACCAAGCTGCCGACATTGACGGCGGCGCCGGTGCCGAAAAGTAAACCGTTGGGGTTGAGCAAAATCACTTGGCCATTGGCATCTATGCGACCGAGAATTTGGCTGCCGTTCAAGTCGAGAATTCGGTTGAGCGCGATCGCGCTCAACCNNGCGCGATCGCGCTCGCGTCGGGTTGGACAAACGCGACTCGTTCGTTGGCGGCGACGTTGAAGGTTTGCCAGTCGATCGCCAAACGGTCCGTGGTCTGGGTGACGGTGGTCTCGACGCCGGCCTGCTCGATGCTGCCGCTGCCTCCCACTATAGCGCCGCCGGTCGGCGCCGCCTGCGCGGCGAGAGCGAAAAACACCTGACTCGCGATAGCGGCGAACAAACGGTTTTTGGCGAATAAGGGAGCTGGTGCGGAAGGGCGTGGGTGTGTCATGAAACAGAGTCCTAAATTGTCGGGTTGGCGCTGGGCTGCCGCCGTGCAGCGGCCACTGGGTGCTGAGATTTCCCCGCCTTTTTCCGTTTCAGCACTACGAAAAAAAGGTTTAACAAAATTTGGCTGAAGCTGTCCGCCCGGCATTGTAGTTGTCGGTAGTGATTGACGAAGCGGGTCGGGTGAAGTGCCGACGCTGTTTTTCTTGTTTTGCGCCAGGGCAAAAAGTGAACACTAGGTTCGGTGATCGCGTAACACATTCGCCATCTGGCGTTGCAATATGCATACCCGGGCCCAGAACATAAAGCGCCGCCGGCTTTTGCTCCTAGGCTCGGCAAGAATATAGGTGTTTGTTATTTGGAATATGAGAGCTCGGCGTTTGGCGTCGAGATACATCTCGGTGTCACGCCAAAGCTCGGTGCCGTGTCACAGCAGGGCGCCGCGGGGGTTGAGTGTATGTCGATTGGGAATAAACTGCCCACGCTTATCTCACTCGAGATAAACCGCGTCCTGCCGACGGACGGCATTATTCCGGGATTGCCGGCGGCGCCTTGAGAAAAAAAGATTCAAGCTGTAAAAATTCCTGACAAAACCGGGGTTCGCGCGGCGCTACCCTCTTCGTGTAAAGACGTTTTTCTCGGGTTGGATTCTCGCGGGAGCGAAAATCTCGACAGCGGATTGCCAGATGGCGCGTTGAGCGAGCGCCCACATACTGGGCGCCGAGATCCTTTACAGTCAGAAGCCGTGCGTCAGCATCTTCGTGGGCGGCGGCGTTGCCGGAATTCTGTTTTGCGCCCCGCCACTCCCGCGCCGATTGTCAGCCGACTGCGTCCAGGACAATGCTGCTCTTTAAGCGGATATCCTGCGCCGAGCCGCCGACCAGCACTTCGAATTCGCCAGCTTCCACGCACCAGTCTTTTGATTTGGAACACCAGAAGGCGAATGCGCGGCGGGTTAATTGCAGTTGCACCAGGCTGTGTTCGCCGGCGCCGAGCGGAATTTTCCGAAATGCTTTCAGCTCTTTCACGGGACGTGGCACGCTGCAGGCGAGATCGCGCACATAAATTTGGGTTATTTCCTGGCCGGCGCAGCCGCCGCTATTGGCGACTTTGAAGGACACCTCTACCAAGGCATCCCCGCCGGCGGGCAGGCGGCGGACCGCCAAATCGGAATAGGTGAACTCCGTGTAGGACAATCCGAAACCAAAGGGATACAGAGGCGCGACATTCCGGCTCTCGTACCAGCGGTAGCCGACCATTACCCCTTCGTCGTAGCGCACGTCGTACACCGCGCGATTTTTTTCCCATTCGTCGTTGGCGCCGTTGTAAAGCACTTCCCCCGCCGGTATGTAACCGGCGCCCGGGCCGTCGGCAAATTCCCGCTCGATGGTGAAGGGCAGCTTGCCGGAGGGATTGACGTCGCCCGTGAGGATTTCCGTCACGGCCAAGTTGCCGTTCTGACCGTTGTAAAAACAATACATTATGGCCGCGGCTTTGTCGTACCAGTCGGTCATGCGAATGGCGCTGCCGGAGTTCACCAGCACAATCACGTTCGGATTCAGTCGCACTATGCGTTTGATGTAGAGCTCTTCACCGATTTCCAGTGCAAAGGGTCGGTCCCAACTCTCCGCATCCTGGGTGCCTACGCTGAGGATGATCCGCCCCGCATTGCGGATCATGTCATCGGTGGGAGAAGCTTCGTAACGTGCCCGCTCGCCGAAGACCTTGTGCAGCGCCTGGAACAGGGTGATCTGGTTGTAGCCTTTGACTTCCGACGAGCCGCCGCCGACGGCCTTTTTGTGAATGTAATTGCCCAGCAGGAGAATTTCGGCCGTGTCTTTGGGCAGCGGGAGAATATTGTTCTGATTGCGCAGCAGTACCACGCCTTCGCGCGCCGTTTGCAGGGCGATCGTTTCGTGCTCGGGGAATTTGTGCACCAGGTCGGGCTGGGGCTTTTTGGTGAACAGATCCATGGCCTTCAGCGTGGTGAGGATGCTTTTCACCATGCGGTCCAGGTCCGCCTCCCGCACTTCACCGCTGCGGATTTTTTCTTCCAGGCCGAGGGTGGCGAGGCAGGCGGGCATCTCGAGATCCTGCCCGGACCGAACGACTTTCGCCCCGTCGTAAACTGACCACCAGTCGNNGCTTCGCTCTGGCCGGTCCATTCGCCGTTCAACTGATTATACGAAGTCATCACCGCCATGGCCCCGGCGTCTATGCCGGCTTCAAAGGCGGGCAGATAAATTTCGTGCAGCGTGCGCTCATCGACGATGGAATTACTTTTGCGGCGAAAATAGTCGGTGTTATTGGCGGCAAAGTGCTTGAGGGTGGCGATGGTACCGGTGCTCTGCACACCCTTGACGTAACGCTCGATCATGCGCGAAATCAAACAGGGGTCTTCGCCAAAATATTCGAAGTTGCGCCCGCACTGAGAGATGCGGTAGAGGTTGAAACCGGGCCCCAAAAGTATGCCGATGCCGTTGGCATTGCACTCTTCGCCAATGGCCGTGGCATAGGCCTCGGCCAAATCGGGATTCCAAGTGGCGGCGAGCATGATGGGCGCGGGAAAAGCCACGGAGTGCTGCAGGGCATTCTGGTAGGTGACGTCGTAAAAGCGCTCACGCAAAGCCACTCCGGCGGTGGCATCGGAGCACATTACCCGCGACAGTCCAAGGCGTTCGATCCCGTTGATAAAGAATACGTCCACGCCGCCTATGTAAGTGCATTTTTCGGCGAGGGTCATTTGCGCAAGGATCCCGTCCGCCCAGGCGGCGGCTTCGGCGTAATCGAGTTTTGGAAACATAGGAGCTCCAGTAGGATTTCTGTGCGGGTAGTGCAAGGCGGCGGCGGTATTGTAAAGGAATCGTTGGGGCGGTGGACAAAAAAAACGGCCTCTTACGAGGCCGGGGGAAGGGGAATTCGAACCTTGAGGAGAGGGCATTGCTGCGCAGCCGAAAGAGGCCTGAACAGCGGAGAAACAGGAATTAGTCCAGCGGACTAATCAGAGCACAGCACCCGGAAATGCCCGGAACCGAGAGACTTGCTCACTTTCTTCAACCCGCCGGCAGCGCCAGCGGACAAAATTCATTTGTGC
>DJFO01000341.1 GCA_002432555.1 Marinagarivorans sp. UBA5870 | reverse complement strand
GCCAGTGATTGACGAACTGGTCCAGATGGGTGTCCGGCGTCTCGATCTGCAGCACGCCCTGGCCTTCCGCTACGTAAGCGGCATAGGCGGCTTTGGTTTTGGCGAAACCGGCGTCGGCGAAAAAACGCTCGCGCACAACACTGATCTCCGCGTCGTCAAACGCGGGCCCGAGCAGAAAGCGATAGTTTTCGCTCGCGCCGGCCGCCAATTCCAGCCGGTACTGCAGCACCGCCGCCGGGGTTTCGTAGAGGGCGTCGCCATTGCCGAGAGTTTCTTGTTGCACGCCGCTGGGGTGGTGCAAGCCACCTTCGCCTTCAAAGGCTTCGCGGGCACACTCGAACGCTGAAGGGCTGCGGTCGTGCAGGAAAAAGGTTTTGTCCCGAAAATTCTTATTTTTGAAATAGTCTGCGACTTTTTGATAGGGCGTTACGCAGGAGGCAATCACGCCGCCGAGGTTTTGGTCGTAGCGCGCNNGACTGATTCATCCAGCTCATATAACCGACAGGGACATAGGTGTAGGCGCTGATGCGGCGCGGCCGACCGGAGATATTGGTGACCTTGAGCTGCCACAGTTCCACCACCGCGTCCTTGGGCAGGCTGAGCTCCATTTCCACTCGCAGGCCGAGGTGCTCCACCGTCCAGCGGATATCGCTTTTTCCGACGGAAAAGGTGTAGCTGTCGAGTTGGGCCCGCACGGGTTCATAGGGCGCGGAGAAAATTTCCCCGGTCTCCTCATCCTTGATGTAACAAAAACGGCCGGGGTGGTGGGCGTAATAGGGCTGCTCCNNCGGCTGCATGAAGGTCTTGGCTTCGAGGTTGGGCGCGTAAGTATATTTCGCCGGCTCCGGTTGCATGAACTGGGCGACCGCGTAACCGCGGCAGTTGACCTGGATCATCATGTGGCGATTCCAGAGGAATCCCGCTGCGCGGGGCATGGCCACGGGGCTGTCGAGTTCAAAACGCTCGCCCTGGTTGAAGGACCTTAACATCGGGTACTACTCCTAATCATAAGGGCGGTTAAACGCCCCTCGGGTTGAACGAATAATGGGTTAGCTTTATGCGGTTTTGCGCGCGGCCAGGTCCGCCTGGATTCGGGCCATGGTCGGTTTGTCCAATTTGTAGAGCACCAGGGCGAAGGCGGCGACAAAAGCGAAGACTGCCGGGATCACAGACATCAGCAGCACTATGCCGACCAGGGATTCAGCCGTCTGTACCACGTTTGCCTTGTAACCGAGGGCGGTAAAAATGGCGGTGATCACCAGGGTCGCCAGCACCGTGCCGAGCTTTTGCGAAAAAACACCGGCGGCAAAAGTCATGGCTGTCGCGCGACGGCCGCGTTTCCACTCGTTGTAATCCGCCGCGTCCGCCAGCATCGAAAACGTCAAAGGCGACTTCATGCCGAGGGCAAAACCTATGGCGACCTGCAATACCACCATGACGTAGATGCCATCCGGCGGCACAAAATAGAAGCCGGCGGAAAAAACTCCGGTCAGCGCCATCAGCACCATCAGCAGGGCCTTTTTCTCAAAAAAACGCGTGAAAAAAGAGGTGGCGAAAGCACCGCACATGGCGGCGATCATAAAAACCGGCAGGAACTGGGCGGAGAAGTCGGGTTTGCCGACGTAATATTTAAAGTAGTAGAGCGTGGTGCTCGTCCGCAGGGTGAGCAGAATCATTACCATCAGGTTCAGGAAGAACACGGCAATCCAGGGGCCGTTGGTAATCAAGTCCTTCACGTCGTCCATGACCTTGGGCTGGGTACTGGTCACCGGCGCCACGCGTTCGCGCGTGTTTAAAAAAGTTATCAAGAACAGAGCAGTGGCCGCAATTCCCCAGAAGACCATGGTCAGCTGCCAACCGAGCGTGTCATTTCCCTGGCCCAACAAGTTCACCAACTTTTGGGTTCCCCAGGTCACTAGGGCGGCGCCAATGTAACCGCCGACGAACCGAGCGCTGTTGATCGTATCGCGCTCAACCGGATTGGCGGTGATGACGCCCGAAAGGGCGGAGTAGGGAATACTGATGAAGGTGTAGCAGGTCATCATCAGCAGGTAGGTACCGAAGGCCCAGAACACTTTGCCGCCTTCATCGAGGTCCGGCGTGGTGTACAGCAGGACCGCGGAGATGGTGACGGGCAGGGCGCCCCACAACAGGAATGGCCGATATTTGCCGTAGCGGGTTTTCGTCCGATCCGCTGCGGCACCCACCATGGGGTCGGTAAAGGCGTTGATGACCTTGACGATCGCCATCATGGTCCCGGCGGCCGCGGCGGTGATGCCGAAGACCTCGGTGTAGAAGAACATCAAAAATGCCGAGAGGTTGGTCCAGTAAAAATTGAAGCCCGTGTCCCCGAGGCCGTAGCAGATTTTTTCCCGCCAGCTCAGCTTGGCGGTGCGCGCATCGATTGGGCTGGCGTCAGCCACCCCCTTAGTCAGATTGGACACTGGTATTCCCCGGAATAGATTTTATTGATTATTTGATGGCCGCGTAGGATAAACAGCCTGCCCCGGGAAATCCAGCGCGCGCCCCGGGTGCCGCTTCGTTCTTTGACGGAGACACGGATTTTTTCGACGGGCTGTGCGCGGCGGTTTCGCAGGCTGCAGCGATCGATGGTTACCATCTGGTCAGGCCAATTTAGGTGGACCCCAATTCCCCTGCTAAGTGATTGGTGGTATGGTAGGCGCCCTATTTTCGGGCGGGCCTCCGTCTCGCCATTCACCCACCAACTGAACACACACATCCGACTATGAAACCACTATCCGATATAGGCCTCGTGGGCCTGGCCGTTATGGGCGAAAACCTGGTTCTCAATATGGCCAGTAAAGGCTTTACGGTAACCGCCTATAACCGCTCCGTCGAAAAGGTCGAGAAGTTTCTCGCCGGCCGGGCGGCCGGCAAAAGCATTCGCGGCGCGACCACCATCGTAGAACTGGTCGGGTCCCTGGCCAAGCCCCGCAAGATCATGTTGATGGTTAAAGCGGGCAAAGCGGTTGATGAAGTGATCGAGCAACTGGTGCCGCACCTCGAGGCGGGCGATATCATCATTGACGGCGGCAACACCCATTTTCCCGACTCCAACCGCCGCACGGTCTACCTGCGCAACAAAGGTTTGTTGTATATCGGCACCGGGGTTTCCGGCGGTGAAGAGGGCGCTCTGACCGGACCCTCAA
>DJFO01000434.1 GCA_002432555.1 Marinagarivorans sp. UBA5870 | reverse complement strand
CCGATTTATAGGGCAATGTTGAGATTCCTGAAGCCTCGAGCCGCCATCTGTCATGGCAGCCTAGGCTATATCGCACTAAAATGAATTTTTCACTATCACTGAAGAGTGCCAATTATGAAAAAATTGACCTTGTCTCTACTGTTGTTGTTACCGTTCCCTTCCCACGCCGCGTTTGACGGCAACGAAGTGCCCAAGACAGTACAGGTTTTACCTTGCGACAGCAATCCTAGGATCCTGGTCATCTTCAATGATCCGGCCAAGAATATCTGGTATCCCTTCAACGATGGCGATAATTCAAAGGCCTTTTTGTCGGTGGCCCTGGCGGCTAAGGCCGCTAACGCGCCTATGTATTTTCTCGGGTCGGGCAGCGCCACGGATTTAACGTCGTATTGCAATAGCCACACGGCTCGTCGCGTAATGGCATTTGGCCTGAACTGACAGCAGAGGGGCGAGTCGTCCCATGGGCTGTTAGCCGGCCGCGGGCATTCGCCCAACCTGGCTTCCAGGTGCTTCCTGTGCAGGCTCTCCCCTCGCCAACTCCGTAAAAATCTTCCGATAATCCGCCAGCTGCTTCTGCAGGTGCGTCTTTTGTTTTTCATTTAACCCATTCAACAGGTCGGCCAGCAGCGCGTAGGTGCGGTCCTGGTTGCGGTCCATGACTTGTTCCAGTTCCGGCTGCCAGTTGTCTGTGCGGTGGACCATCAATCCTCGCATGCCTTGCAGCAAAGCTTCGGCGTCGGCGCGCTGGGCCAAGAGGCGGGCGAGTTCGTCTTCCCAGACTTTCTGTTGGGCGAGATTTAAGGCTTCGAAGGGTTCGATTTCCTCGCTCCACTTGCGAACTTGCTCCAGCTGATTTTTCGTGGGCTCACCGGCCCAGCGGCGGAAGTGTTTGAGGAATTCTTTATAACGATGCTGAATTTGTTTTTTGCGGGAAATAGCAACGCGTTCTTCCTGATATTCCTCCCGTTCTTCCGCGAGACTCGCCAGCAGCTCCTTTACTTGCCGGTCCTCCAGGCTGCTCAGCACTTTGGCGGCGTCCGGCAGGATCTTGTTTACCGATTGGTCCACCAGCAGTTGAATTTTGTCGGTTTCCCCGTGAATTTCTGCGGCGGTGATGGGCCCTTGCTGCAGCCGGTTTTGTACTTGCTGCAGATAATCCGCGTATAAGGGCAATTGNNGTGGTCCTGTGCCAATCGTGAAAAGCCCGGATGGCCTGTTGAGTCTGTAATTTCTGGTCTTCCTGCAGCGCAACCAGCCGTTGTACTCGCCATTCAATTCCCCAGTCCATCAGGTTGTAGGCGAGTTTGGTGGTGCAGGCGCTCAGAGTCAGCAAGACCAGGATCAGCAGACCGAAGATACGGCCCCGGTCAATTCTTCGCACGGCATGTCTCATGGCAAATTCTCGGCTCTGTTGTAAGCTGCGCAGTATGCCTGGCGAGTGGCTGGCGGGCGATAGCCTGTTTGCCGGTGCCGGAAGCCGAAGGAGTGAAGGGTTTCCGGCCTCGCTCGGGTAGCGCTTTATTATGGACAATCGAATGGGCGGTTTGAATCCGTTGAATTGACCGGAGGCACCTCGGGGTGTTATCAACTGCATCATTGCCCGAATGCGCCATACTTTTTAAATGGTCGCACGGTTGGAAACGGTCGCACGGGTGGCCAAGGGCCAATTACGGGGCGGCCAGCGGCCAAATCAACCAGCAGCAGGCAATAGCGACAATGAACCGCCGATAAACTAACAATAGCCCGGCAATAGACCCACGATAGCCCGACCATAATAAAGACACAGGAGGAACCATGCTTACCCTGTTAGCGAAGATCTTGCGAGTTCTCAATTCGGAGGCATCCCCCTGGCAGATCGGCTGGGCCATAGGGTTCGGTTTATTGGCGGGCCTCCTGCCGTTCGGCCTGCTCACCGTGCTCATAGTAATCGTTGTCGGTTTGTTCGCCATTAACCTTTCCACCTTCCTCCTGGTTTGGGGCCTCTGCAGTGGTCTCATGTTGCTTTTTGCCGAGCCGCTGGAAGCGGTCACTTGGCAATACGCGCAACACCCGGAGCTGCTGCAACTCTTGGGCTCGGTTGAGGCGTTGCAGTTGATGCATCTACATCACACCCTGGTGCTCGGCGCTTTGGTGCTCGGCCTCTTGTTGCTGGTGCCGGTGGCGTGGCTCGGTGCCCTGCTGGTGCGCCAGTATCGGCTGCGGATAATGGGGTATCTGGAGCGGTGGAAAATCGTGCAGGTGCTGAAGGCGAGCAAGCTGTACCAGCTCTACCAAAAATTCAATTGAGGAGCGCCCTATGATTATTCGTAAATCGGGTTGGCTGGTAGCGCTGGTTCTCCTGGCGGTGATGTTTGCCTTAGTTTATTTATTTGCCGGTTTCGCGATTCGCCTCGGTTTGATTTATACACTGGAAAAAGCGGCCGGGGCGGAGGTGAATATCGACGATGTCTCGGTCAGTCTCGCCCCGCTCGCCCTCGAAATAGAGGATCTGCAAATCACCGATAAAAACAAACCGACGCACAATACGGTGAGTTTTGCCCGCGCCCGGGCGGCGCTGGAAGTTTGGCCCGCGCTGCTCGGTTACCACGTGATCAACGATCTTTCTATCGACGGCCTCGGTTACGGCAGAGAGCGGCGTTCGCCGGGCAAAGTGTATCGCGGTGAATTGGCCAACGCCGAAGAGCAGATCGATCTGACCGACATGCTGAAGCTCGACCTGCCCGACGTGCAGGAGCTGATCGCCCGCGCCAACTTGCAGAGCCAAGCCAAAGGCAAGGCGCTGCAGGAGTTGATCGGAGCACAAAAACAGCAGCTGGCGGATTTGCAGGCGCAACTGCCGAAACCGGAAAAATTGGCGGAGATCCAGGCGCAAATCAAAACCCTGACCGACAGCAAAATCGAAAACGCTGCGGACCTCGCCAGCAAAGCTGAGCAGCTGAAAAATTTGCAGGAAACCCTCAAAGCGGAGCGCGACAAGGTTCGGCAAATTCAACAAGCGCTGGCGCAGATCCGCACCCAACTGCAGCAGTCCGTGCAGGAATTGCGCGATGCGGGGGTGGCGGACTGGCAGCAGCTCCAGCAGCTGGCCAATTTGCGCGATGGCGGAATCGCCCCTTTGAGTCAGATTTTGCTCGGCGACTTTTGGGGCAAAAAAATCGGCCAAATTGAAGGCTTTTACCGTTTGGTGAAACCTTATATTCCGGACGAGGGCGGCAAAGGCGAACCCGCCGCCGCCCCGGAACCCGTCCTGCCCAATCGTATCCTCCCCCTGCCGCGCCAGCCCTACCCGGATTTTTGGATCAAAAATGCGCGGGTCAATTGGCTGATCGGCGGCGGTGAAGCGACGGTCAGCCTGCAGGACGTGACGGCTCAGCACCATTTGATCGATGCGGCGACTCGGTTCAGTCTCGACGTCGAAAATTTACCGCAGCTGGCCGCTTTTGAATTGAAGGGCGACTTCGCGATTCTCAAAGAAATGATCACTAATTTGAGTTGGCAGCTGGAGGGTTTCAAGTTGGGCGCCACGGCCATCGGCATTGGTGAAAACCTATTGAACCTGACCGGCGGCCTCATCGCCTCCTCGGGTTCTATGAAACTGGTGGATAACGCGATAACGCAGCAGGCGCAGATAGTGCTGCAGCAACCGGACTTTACCGCGGTGGGCAACAAGTATCTGCAGCAGCTGGCGCAACTCCTTGACCAGCAATTCCAGATACCGCTCAACCTCAGCGTGAAGGGTCAACTCAGCGATCCCGAAGTGAGCGTGCGATCCTCGCTCGATCGGGTGATCGGCGATGCCCTGCTCGGCGAGGCCAAAGCCAAGTTGGCGTCGTTCGAGGGGGAGCTGCGCGGCAAGTTGGATGCGCAGTTGCAACAACAGCTCGGTGGCCAGGCGGACTGGCTGGCGGCGTTGGACGCCCAGGACGGCCAGTTGAATTCCCTGCAGCAGAATATCGAGCAGATGCTCAACGCCAAACTCGCGGACGTCAAATCCGGAGCCGCCGACCGGCTGAAGGAGAGCCTGCTAAAACGCCGCGGCTCGGAATAAACACCAAACCTTCGGCTGGCGGGCCTAAGCCCGCCGCCGCGCCTGGCTTTACTGTTGTGCGAATGTTTTCGAGCGCCGGTGACAGGTGTTTTCTCGACGGCGCCGCCCGTGAGTCATTTCGATTGGTCCTTTTTCGATCTGCGGGTGTGTTGCCCGTCGCGCACGGTTTTTTGCTAACCGGCCGATGTTTTCCGGCCGCGCGGCTTTAGCCGCGGCTCGATTTGTCATCGCGCCTGACCACGGCCAATGTCCGCGGCATTGCTATTTGCACCGCTTAGAGCGGAAGCACTTGGCTTAATGCCCCAATGAATGTCATATTTCGCTCCCGACTTTCCGCCAACTTTCCGCGACTCTCACGATTCGTCTCACAGGAGCGACTTATGATTTATGATTTGACCGTTGTGCAATTCAGTAAAATGCTGGGCAATCTGAGCGCAATATTGGATAAAGGCGCCGCCTACGCGGACAGCAAAAAGTTCGACGTCAGCGTGCTGCTCAATGCCCGGCTGGCGCCGGACCAATACCACCTGATCCGCCAAGTGCAAATCGCCTGCGACACCGCCAAATTGGGCGTGGCCCGCCTGACTGGCAAAGTTGAATCCGCCCCCGTGCACCCGGATACCGAAACCACCCTGGCGGAATTGCAGGCACGTATCAAGTCGGTGCGGGAATACCTGGCGAGTTTCACCCCGGCGGATTTCAACGGCATCGAGCAGCGTACCGTCAGCCAGCCGCGCTGGGAGGGCAAGTACGTGACCGCCCTCGAATTCGCCATCCAGCACGCGATTCCCAACCTCTACTTCCATGTCAACACCGCCTACGCCATTCTGCGTCACAACGGCGTCGACCTGGGCAAAAAGGATTATCTTGGGGCCATGCCTTACAAGAGCTGAGTTAAAACTTCATGATTGACGAGCGCCTACATTTTCTCGTCCGTCGGCTGCTGCGGCGACCGGCCCGACTGAATTACGCGGAACTGGCGGTGCGCTCGGAAGTGCTGGTGCCGGAACGGGCAGGGGTTGCGGTGCGCCCCGCGGCCATAATGCTGCCGGGGAATATCAACCGCGCCCGCGGCACTACGCCCTCGACTCGTATGGAAATTCAGAAGTCCATCGCCCTTGGCGGACCCATTACGCACCCGGCGACCATTGCGCACACTCTGCAGGATGTGCGTATCGAGCAGACCAATTTATACGTGCGCGGCCGCCGCAAGGCATTTATGGGGGTGGGGCTGCGGCAGGAAGTGCGCGCGGGTTTCGGCCGGCCGCTCGAACAGATCGACAGCGGCCTGCTGATCTCGACCCACCAGGGCCTCAATTATTTTGGCGATTGGTTATTCGAGAACACGTCCCGCGTTCAACTCGCCCGCGACTTGGGCATTCCCGCCCTAAGCATGCTGCGTAAGCCGGGTTACGGCCACGCGCCGCGCTACGAGCAATTGTTCGGTTTGGACGATCGCAAAGTGGAGCGCGCTCAGGTACGGGAGTTGGTGGTGGTTGACGATTGGGGTCATCCGCCGGAAAAAGCTTCGCGGTACCACGATCTGCGCGATCGCGTGCGCCGGCGCATCGGCGGACGGCGCAAGGGCCATGGGGTCTATGTGGTGCGCGGTCGCTCCGGCCAAATGCGCTACTTGGCCAATGAAGCCGAGTGCATCGAATGGGCCAAGCGGCGGGATTTCACGGTGGTGGATCCTGGCCGCCTGCCCGTGGACGAATTGCTGGCCGAGCTGCGCGATGCGCACTGTGTGGTGGGCGTCGAGGGCAGCGGGTTGATGCACGGTTTTCTCAGCATGGCCCCCGACGGTTTTGCCTTGGGCATAGTGGCGCCCGATCGGTTCGTGGTGAGCTCCAAAGAGTACGCGGACGCCCTTGATCTGCCTATGGCCCTGCTGGTGGCGGATCAAGGCGACGTCACAAGCTTTCGGGTCAACCTGGAGGAGCTGGACGCGACCTACGAACTCGCCCGCGCGAGCACCTGATTGACTCTGCCGAGGAGGGGGGACGCGAGGAACCTCAACACCCGATCGCCTCGGCCAGCTGCTTCCCTCTACCCAGCGCTTAACTTCCTTCTAGCAAACGCGTCGTTTCCCTCTAAATCAGCGCTCGACTTCCTTTCTAACGAGCGTGTCTTTCCCCTCTAAATGGGCGCGTCTCTCTCTAAGCGGGCGCGCCGCTTCGCCGCCCATTGCGCCACACCAGCAGCATCGCGATGCCGATTGCCGGTAACATCAGCAGGTTCAACCACTGCCAGCCCAATTGCAGCTGCAGGTGTCCTGCGAGCAAGCTGCCAGCCGCCGAAAAGCCAAACACCAAAAAATCATTCATGCCTTGGACCTTCGCTTTTTCCGCGGGCAGGTATGCCTGCGTCAGCAGCGACGTCGCCCCAATGAAAGTGAAATTCCAACCTGTGCCCAGCGCGACGAGCGCCACCCAGTAGTGCCAGTAGTCGGTACCCAATTGGGCGACGCAGGTACAGAGCGCCAATAGCAGGCAGCCGCATTGAATAACGGTTACCTCGCCCCAGCGTGCGATCAACCGGCCGGTGAAAAAGGATGGGACGAACATGCCGAGCACGTGCCACTGAATGATGCTGGCGGTGCTGCCAAAATCGTGATGGTGCCCGTGCATGGCGATGGGTGTCGCGGTCATGACCAAAATCATAACGCCGTATCCAATCGCTCCCGCGANNCAGCAGCGTTCCGTAATTGCGCGCCGGGCCGGCCCGCTCCGCGGCATCAGGTTTTGCCAGAGGCAGCAGCGCGATCAACAATAGCGCCACGCCGTACAGGCCAGTGACGGCGGCAAAGGCCCCGAGAAATGCCTGCTCCGGCCACAGACTCCCCGACCACACCGCTAAGTTCGGCCCGAGCACGGCGGCGACCACGCCGCCGGCCATCACAAGGCTGATCGCCCTCGATCGGGCCGCCGGCTCGCATGCCTCTATGGCCGCGAACCTGTACTGCTGTCCCACCCCTATGGCGACCCCAAGCAGGGTGGTGCTGGTGCAGAAGAGGGCGAAGTGCCGTTCGACGAGCGCGAGACAAGCCAGCAGGCCGCCGGCGATACCAATCATGTTGCCGAGGATAAATCCCGGTTTGCGGCCGAGCACCCGCATGATCTGTGCCGCCGGCAGAGTGGCAGCCATCAGCCCGAGAAATTGCACCGCAACCGGCAAGGTGGCGAGCGCGGAGGTGGGGGCCAACTGCTGGCCGAGCAGCGCATTGACGGAAATCAGCAATATATTGCCGGTGATCAGCAGCGCCTGGCCCAAAGCCAAGCCCCAAACAGGAAGAGGCAGCATAGGAATATCGATCGAATCGGCCGCCTAATCTAACACGCTCGCCGCCGGTGCGGAGCGCATCAATCCTAAAATTGTCTACCGCCTGCAGCGCCCTGCTCAGCCTCTTAAATTTTGCCTCCCCAACCCGGACACCCACCTCAATCACTACGCACCATACAACCCGGACACCCACCTCTCAATTAGGACAGTCACTTTAATAATCGCCCCACAACCCGCGCCCCACAACC